>JAAZBU010000004.1 GCA_012513645.1 Clostridiales bacterium
CGCCATTGATGCCTTCTGCTACCAGATCAAAAAGCACATCGGCGCCTTTGCCGCGGCGCTGGGCGGGCTGGACGCAGTGGCCTTTACCGGCGGCATCGGCCAGCGCAGCGCGCTGGTGCGGCAAAAGGCGCTGGAGGGTCTTGGGTTCCTGGGCATACACCTGGATGCGGCAATCAACGCGGACTCCCCGCAGGACAGCCTGATCTCCGCCCCGGATGCCGCCGTGCGCGTGTACATCGTGGCCACCAACGAGGAGATCGTCATCGCTCGCAAGGCCAGGGAACTGCTTGAGGAAAAATAGGGTATAATACACTCAGCAGTATATTTGCTGACCATCGATTTGAAAGGATACAATATGCAAAGAAAGATCATCAACACCGTGCAGGGCGTGGCCGCCGTGGACGGCGCGGGCGTGCGCCTGACGCGCGTGCTGGGCCGCAGCGACGTGGAGGCCTTTGACCCCTTCCTCATGCTGGACAGCTTTGACTCCCTCAACCCGGACGACTATGTGCGCGGCTTCCCCATGCACCCCCACCGCGGCATCGAAACCATCACCTACCTCATCGAGGGCCGCATCGACCACGAGGACAGCCTGGGCAACAAGGGCACCATTTCCTCCGGCCAGGCCCAGTGGATGACGGCCGGCGGCGGCATTCTGCACCAGGAGATGCCCAAGGAAACGCCGCGCATGCTGGGCTTCCAGCTGTGGCTCAACCTGCCCAGCCAGGATAAGATGACCCCGCCGCAGTACTACGACATCACCCAGGAGATGGTGCCCGCCGTGCAGGAGGGCGAGGCCACCGTGCGCGTGATCTCAGGCGAGTACAAGGGCAGCCACGGCGCCCGGCCCCGCCATGTGCAGGCCACCCTGTACGATATCACGCTGCCCGCGGGTGCTTCCATCGAGCTCAGCAATGACCCGGCGGAGAACGTATTTGTGTTCACCATTTTGGGTGAGGCGCTGATTGACGGCCACAACATTAGGGAAAAGACGGCCGTGCTGTTTGGCGAGGGCGACAAGGTGACCATGCAGGCCTCCCAGGGCACGGACGCGCGGGTGATCTACTATGCGGCCAAGCCGCTGAAGGAGCCCATCTCCTGGGGCGGCCCCATCGTGATGAACACGCGGGAAGAGCTCAACCGCGCCTTTGACGAGCTGCAAAGGGGCACCTTCCTGCAGCACTGATTCCACTTCCGGCCGCACCTGATCCGTGCGGCCGGATTTCAATTATTCGAAAGGAACCATATGGCCGATTATGCCTGGCACAGCGTGGCCCATGAGGGCGTGGATTACAGCGTCTACTCGCTGACGGAGGACCCGGCGGCGCCGCTGGTGTATGTGCTGGCCGAGGAGGCCACCGGCGTCATCCTGGCCCGGGCGCTGGCTGGCGCGGGCGTGCACCTGGCCACGATCGGCGGCACGGATTGGTTCCGCGACCTGACGCCCTGGCCCGCGCCCAGCCCCTTCGCGGGGCAGGACAGTTACCCCGGCGAGGCGGATAAATACATGCAGCGCCTCAGCCAGGGCATTGTGCCGGCCATCGAGCAGCAGCTGGGCCTCACGCCCGCCTGGCGGGGGCTGTGCGGCTACTCGCTGGCCGGGCTGTTTTCGCTGTACGCGCCCTACCGCACGGATTTATTTCTGCGGGTGGCCTCGGTCAGCGGCTCGCTGTGGTATGATGGCTTTGTGGACTATATGCAAAAAAGCCCATTGACGGCCCTGCCGGTGAAGGCATACTTCTCGCTGGGCGATCAGGAGGCCGCGGGGCGAAACCCCGTGCTCAGCCGGGTGGACATGCTCACGCAGCAGGCCGAGGAGCACCTGCGCCTGCTGGGCGCACAGACGGTGCTGGAAATGAACCCCGGCAATCATTTCGTGGACATCGTGCCGCGGCTGGAAAAGGCGCTGCGGTGGCTGATTCAATAATTGCCAATAACGGAGGGAACATCATGGAGTTTGTGGGTCTGGATGTATACAGCGGCAAACATCGCCGCATCACGGTGGAGGGCGGGCTGATCGCCGCCATCGAGGACGCGCCCGTCCCCCAGGATGGGGAACAGGCAGCGTACCTCAGCCGCGGCTTCATCGACGCCCAGGTCAACGGCTACCGGGGCGTGGATTACAGCGGCAAGCAGCTGACCGTGGAGGAGATCGGCTCGTTGGTGGGGTGGCTGGCCGAAAGCGGCACGCTGCGCCACATCCCCACGCTGATTACCGGCGGCTATGAGACCACCCGGGCCAACCTGGCGCTCATCCGCCGGGCGCGGGAGGAGGACGAGCACCTGCGGGCCGCCATCCCCGGCGTGCATCTGGAGGGGCCCTACATCTCCGAGCTGGACGGCGCGCGCGGCGCGCACGACGCAAAGCATGTGCGCGACCCGGATATCGAGGAGCTCAAGCGCTGGCAGGAGGCCGCCGGTGGGCTGATCCGCCTGGTCACGGTGGCGCCCGAGCGGCCGGGGGCCGTGCCCTTCATCCGCCAGGCAGTCGACATGGGCATCACCGTATCGCTGGGGCATTGCCTGCCCGATGACGGGCAGCTGCGCGCCGCGGTGGAGGCGGGCGCCACCATGAGCACCCACCTGGGCAACGGCAGCCCGGGCATGCTGCCCCGGCTCAAAAATCACCTGTGGTCCCAGATGGCGGAAGACAGGTTGTGGGCCGGGTTGATTGCCGATGGCTTTCACCTGCCGGCCCCGGCGCTGACCTCCATCGCCCGGGCCAAGGGGCTGGAGCGCATCGTGCTGGTGAGTGACGTGGGCTCGCTGGGCGGGCTCAAGCCCGGGCTGTACCACTGGGGCGATATCAAGGTGGAGGTGCACCCGGACGGCCACCTGGGCCTGGCGGGCACCGAGTACCTGGCCGGTGCCGGCCACCTGCTGGATACCTGCCTGCCCTTCTTCATCCGGGCAGCGGGCTGCACCATGGTGCAGGCTGTTGCGCTGGTCACCGACCACCCGGTCAGGGCGCTCAAGCTGGATGTGCCCACCGGCCCCTGGCGCGTGGGCGAAGCGGCGGACATCGTGCGCTTTCAAGCCGGCGGGGACAGGCTGCGGGTGCTGGACGCGGCGCTGGGCGGATGGTCGCAGGCGTACGCCTGATACAGGCGGTGATCAGCAATGGGGCTTCCGTGCACCGGAAGCCTCATTGCTTTGTGTGCAACAGCGCCTTGACAGGGGTATAATTAAATATCGGAAACAGGATGAAAATCGCGGCTTGCCGCGGGGAGGGACAACATGAAAATCACCAGCATCACGGTGGGGCTGTCGGTGCAGGATCTGGAGCGCGCGGCCCGCTGGTACAAGGAGCTGTTTGACATCAAGGAGGCCATCTCGCCCGTGGACGGCGTGCTGGAGATGGAGATCGGGCCGGTCTGGCTGCAATTGTACGAGGGCAAGGGCATCGAATCAGATGCCGCGCTGCGCTTCGGCGTCCAGGACATTGAACGCGCCCACAAGCGGGTGAAAAAGCTGGGCATTCCCGCCGAGGAGATCACCGAGGTGCCCGGCGTGATTCGCTACTTTGACCTGCGCGACCCGGACGGCCACGGCCTGAGTTTTTACCAGCTGGCACAGGAGGGTTGACCGGAAGCGCTGAGGCATGGAACCTTTTGCGCCCCGGGCGCGTCTCAATGGCGATACCCGCAACCCGCCCGCGCAAAGGAGAGTAAAAGCCATGAAACATGCTGTCAAATCCCTGTCGCTGATGCTGGCCGCTTTGCTGAGCCTGCAAGGCACGGCGCTTGCCCTGACACCCGCCACCCTCCCGCCGCAGCCTGATTTGCAGGCGCACTACCGGGCCTACAGCCTGAAGCTCGCCAGCGAATACCTGAAAAAGGCGGAGGCTGACAATCAGATTCTCTCGCCCATGAGCCTGTATCTGGCGCTGGGCATGCTGGCCGAGGGCGCCGCCGGGCAGACGCTCAGCGATCTGCAAACCGTGCTGGCAGGCGCGGAAGACACCCCCCTGGGGCAGGACATGACCAGCATGTGGGACAGCATCTACCACGACGGCGATATTTCCCGCCTGATTCCCGCCAACGCGCTGTGGATGAACAGGGATATCCCGCTCAAGGAGGCCTACATCCGGGCGCTCACCCGGGGGCACCACGCAGAGGCCTTCAGCGAGGACTTTGCCGACCCCGCGCTGCCCGGGCGCATCAGCAGCTGGATCAGCAAAAAGACCGAGGGCCTGATTCAGATGGACGTCCGGCCCTCGCCCGCCGATGTGATGGTGCTGATCAACACCCTGTATTTTGCGGACAAATGGCGCATCCCCTTTGACAAGGCCTGGACGGAGCCGGGTGCCTTTCACCTGGCGGATGGGCAGGACAAGCCCGATGTCCCCTACATGCGGCGGGTTGATTCGGATGCAGCCTATGCCCGGGGCGATGGCTTTCTGCGGGCCGACCTGGCGCTCGCAGGCGGCGGCCGGGTGAGTTTTATCCTGCCCGATGCAGGGACATCCCCGGCCGATCTGGCGGGCGATCCCGCCCGGCTGGCCGAGGCGCTCTTTGGTGGCCGGACCGAGCAGGCCACCCTGTCCTGGCAGGTGCCGCGGGTGGACATCGAAAACGCCATCCAAATGAACGACCTGCTCAAGGCCCTGGGGCTGGGCAGCCTGTTTGAGGGCGCCGACCTGTCCGGCGTGTCGCCGGTGCAGGCGGCCGTCAGCCAGGTGAGGCAGGCCAACCGCATTTTGCTCGATGAGGTGGAGGTCAAGGCCGCCTCGGTCACCGTGATCGATGTGGCCATGTCCGCGCCCATGGAAAAGCCCGTGGTGGTGGACATGCACCTCACCCGCCCCTACCTGATGGCCATCTATGCCCGAAATGGGGAGCTGGCCTTCATCGCGGCGGTTAACAACCCGTAGCGGTGGACTGCCATACGACAGCAAAGGGGATTGCCGATGATGACCGGCAATCCCCTTATGCTATCCCATGGCTTACCCGATGGTGTTTTGCAGCGCGGGCAGCCCCTGGATGGTCACCTCCACCGTGTCGCCCGCCTGCAGCCAGCGGCGCCGGTCCTCGGGGTAGCCCTGAATGACGCCCTCCGGCGTGCCGGTGAGGATCACGTCGCCCGCCTCCAGCGTGATGGCCTGAGAGATGTAGGCGATCAGCTGCGCGCAGTCAAATATCATGTCGGCGGTGGTGGCCTGCTGGCGCGGCTGGCCGTTGAGGCGCAGGCCGATGGCCAGGCTGTCGGGGTCTACCCCGTCCATCACGCGCAGCGCCGGGCCGATGGGGCAAAAGCCGTCCGGCGTTTTGCCCAGCAGCCACTGGCTGGAGCGGAACTGCAAATCCCTGGCCGACAGGTCGTTGGCGCAGGTGATGGCGAACACATGCGCCAGCGCGTCCTGCCGGGCAATATCCCGGCCGCCTGCGCCTATCACCAGCGCCAGCTCGGCCTCGTAGTCGCACTGGCGGGCGATTGCCGGCAAATGGATGGTCTGCCCGTGCGCGGCCAAGGCGTTTGAAAACTTGGAAAACAGCACCGGCTCCCGGGGCAGCGGCAGGCCCACCTCCTCCAGGTGCTTTTTGTAGTTGGTGCCCACGCAGATGATCTTGCCGCCGGGCGGCACGGCGGGCAGCCACCGGATATCCTCCACAGGGGTATTCGCCAGCGCCCGGCGGGCGGCATCGGTCAGCGTTGGCCCCGGGGCAATCACCGCCGGGAGGTCCATGCACCGGCCATCAGCCCCTCGCAGGGGATACCAACGCCCGTTACCCTCCACACATAGCGCGGGCTTTCCCGCGATGTCCAGCCTGCCAAGCAGCATATGCGCCTCCTTGTCTGTTATCGGATGAAATCTGTGCGGGCATGCTTCTTTCGTGCCTTTTGCGTGTATACTATCACAGAACGAACGCAATGCAAGGAGGCACCATGGCCCTCACGCTGGAAAAAGTTAAACGCAACGAGGAAGTCCGCGCCTATATTCAAAAGGCAGACGAATCCCTGATTGTCCTGGGGTATACCGAACACAGCTTTGCCCATGTCACTAAGACGGCGGTGACCGCCGCGCGCATCCTGCGCGAGGTGGGGCGCAGCGAGCAGCAGCAGGAGCTGGCCGCCGTGGCCGGCTACATGCACGACATCGGCAACGTGGTCAACCGCAATGGGCACGAGCGCTCGGGCGCCCTGATGTCCTTTGACCTGCTACGCACAATGGGCGCCGAGCCGCAGGAGATCGCGGACGTCATCACCGCCATCGGCTACCACGACGAGGGCACGGCCTTCCCGGTGAGCGACATCGCCGCCGCCGTGATCATCGCCGACAAGACGGACGTGCGCCGCAGCCGCGTGCGCAACCGGGACACCATCACCTTTGACATCCACGACCGCGTAAACTACGCGGTGGAGAAGAACGACCTGGTGATTGACGTGCCCGCCGGCGAAATCTCCCTTCAGCTGACCATCGACACGCAGGTGTGCCCGATTTCCGAGTATTTTGAGATTTTCCTCTCCCGCATGCTGCTGTGCCGCAAGGCCGCCGAGCGGCTGAAGCTCACCTTCCGCCTGGTGATCAACGGGCAGGGGATGATGTGATACTGAACGCGATCGTAAACGCTTTGATGAACTTGTATTTCCCCGCGCCCGCCCTGCCTCTCTCTCGATCTGTGTAGACGCTGGTACTCCTTTTTCGGTTTCGCAGGAATTTGCAGAAATCACTCACAACAGGTTGATTGGTGTGAGTAAATGCTGTAAAATGCCGGTGGAGGGATGACGATGTTGATGAACCATGCGCAGGCGGTGCAGCAATATGGCAGTGATTATCGATTGAAGCAGGCCGTTGGCAGGGGAGAGATATATAAAATTGAGCGCGGCATCTATTCAAGCGCTCCTCAGGTCAACCCGTTTACATTGCTGATGTACAAATACCCCGGCGCTGTACTGACCATGAACACTGCTTTTTTTATCCATGGGTTAACGGATGTTATCCCTCAAAGTGTATACGTGGCTACCGGAAGAGGCGCAACGCGAATTCGCGATCCGCGCATCGTACAGGTTTTTTCGGAAGAGCGGCTGCTGACGGCAGGCAAAGTTTCCGGACGTTTTGACGGGGCGGATATCTGGTTGTACAATCTGGAGCGTATGCTGGTGGAGGCCATGCGCAATGCCAGCGCCCTGCCGCCGGATTATTACCGGGAGATCATCGGTTCGTACCGGCGGCGCGCAGACGAATTGGATATCCGGCTGGTGGAAGAGTACATGAGGTTGTTCGAGCGCAATGCCTTCATGCAGGATATTCTGCAGCGGGAGGTTTTGTAATGAACCTGTCGGAAATCCGCAACCGATATGTGGCGGAGGGGCTGGATTACCTCAATGCATCCGCGCGGACATGCCAGGATGCGCTGCTGCAGATGCTGGGCAATTGTGCGATGGGTCGCCGCGTAACGCTGAAAGGCGGTGTGGTTATTCAGCACCTCTCCGGCGACAGCAGGCGCGCAACACTGGATATCGATCTTGACTTCATCCGCTATTCTTTGGAGGATCGGCAGATTGAGGCATTTATCGAGCGCCTCAATGAGGCGTCGCCGCACTTTCGCCTGGTCATTGAAGGAGATATTGAGCCTTTGCGGCATCAGGACTATCAAGGCAAACGGGTACATATTTATGTCCACGACCATCAGGGGACATCCATTCAGACCAAGTTGGACTTGGGCGTGCACAAGAACCTGGATATTGAGCTGGAAGAATACTGCTTTGATTTGGCCAAGTTGGAGGACACTGTAACGCTGCTGATTAATACCAGGGAGCAGATTGTGGCGGAGAAGTTAAAGTCTTTGCTTCGCCTGGGCGCTTTTTCTACGCGCTACAAGGATATATTCGACATGTGTTTTTTGGTTTCCTCCGCGCAGTTTGATGGTGAACGGCTGGATGCACTGCTGGCGTTTAGCGTTTATGCGGATGCCTCCATGCGTGAGAAAAACAGGGCAGACATCCACCGTCGCCTGGAGCAGGTGTTTTCCAATCGCCGATATATGACTCAATTAAGCCGATCAAAGAAGGATTGGATTGCTGTATCAGCCGATGAGGCAGCGCAGGTTCTGCTCAAGTTTTTCAGTGAGGAATAGGATGCCGGAAAGCCGTGCGGTTTCTTCAAGGGTAGAGCGTATTCTCCGTTGTCATGCCTTCTTGCGTTGCCCGCTGTGCCGCGGCGCGCTGGCGCCCACGGGGCAGAGCCTGCGCTGCGATGCCGGGCACAATTGGGATATCGCCGCCCGGGGGTATGTCAACTTTGTGAACCGCCGCAGCGGTGGCGCGCCCTATGACGCGGATTCCTTTGCCCACCGCCGCCGGTTCATGCAGGCGGGGTATTACCGCCACATCGAAGAGGCGCTGCTGCACGCCCTGGCCCAGGCAGCGCCCGGTCCGGTGGTGGACGCGGGCTGCGGCGAGGGCTGGTTCGCCCATCGCATGGTGGCGGCGGGCGCGCAGGTGATGGCGCTCGACTATGCCAAGGAGGCCGTGCAGCGGGCCGCGGGGCTGAACCGGTCTGTCTGCTGGCTGGTGGGCGACATTGCCAACCTGCCCCTGCGGGATCAGTGCGCGGGCGCGGTGGTCAACGCCTTTGCCCCGGCCAACTATGCCGAGTTTGCCCGCGTGCTGCGCCCGGGCGGCCTGCTGGTCAAGGTGATTCCGGGCGAGGGGCATTTGCAGGAGCTGCGCCGCGCGGCCCGCGGGCAGCTGCGGGAGGAAGCCTACTCCGCCCAGCCGGTGATGGAACACTTTGCCCGGCACTTTGGGGACGTGACGCGCTGCACCGCGCGCACTACCCTGCCCCTGACGCCGGAGGCGCTGGACGACCTGCTGCGCATGACGCCCCTGCTGTTTGGGGCCGACAGGGAGCAGATCGACCGCGCGGGCCTGACGCAGATCACCATTGAAGCAGAGGTCCTGACAGGACATCATCATAGTATCTAAGGAGGGCTTCACCATGATCATCACCCTGAAAAATGACCGGCTGACGGTGGATATCGACACCTTGGGCGCGGAGATGCAGGCGGTCACCGGGGCGGACGGCACTCAGTACCTGTGGGGCGGGGACGCCGCCTACTGGGGCAACCGCGCCACCAACCTGTTTCCCCATGTGGGGCGGCTGACCGATCAGGCCTACACCGTGGGCGGCAAGCGGTACCAGATGGGCATCCACGGCTTTTTGCGCCATATGGAGACCGAGGCCAAGGATGTGACGGCCACCCACGCCCTGTTTGAAATGCGCGACACGCCGGACACGCTGGCCCAGTACCCCTTTCCCTTTGTGATGGGGGTGGATTACCGGCTGGCGGGGGATACGCTGCACATTGTTTACCGCGTGCGCAACACCGGGGACGGCACCATGTACTTCGGCGTGGGCGGGCACCCGGGCTTCCGCGTGCCGCTGGAGAAGGGCCTGGCCTTTGAAGATTATGCCCTGGCCTTTGAGGGGGAGAGCCGGCGCTGGCTGCTGTCGGACACCTCCTACACCATGACCGGCGAGACCGTGCCCTACCCCAAGGCGGATGGCGTGCTGCCCCTGCGGCATGATCTGTTTGACCAGGACGCCATCATTTTGGAAAATGAGGGCCGCCAGGCCCGCCTGTACAGCGATAAGGGTCAGCGTGCCGTCACCCTGCGCCACCCGCAGATGCCCTACCTGGGCCTGTGGCACAAACCGCACAGCGATGCGCCCTATGTGTGCCTGGAGCCCTGGCTCAGCCTACCCGCCCGCCACGGCGTGGTGGAGGCCTTTGAAACCCAGCCCGGCCTGGTGCACCTGGTGGCGGGGGACAACTACGAGAACGCCTGGAGCATTCAGTTCGAGTGACAGCACTCACCCCATAAAACATCATCAGGAGGAACACCATGAGAATACTGATTGGCTGCCTGCTGCTCACCGCGCTGGTGGCGCTGCCCGCCCTGTCGCTGGCGCAGGCGCCCGCGCCCTTTTTCACGGGCTTTGTGGAGGGCGAGGCGCTTAAAGAGGGCGAGCTGAACGGCCTTGCGTGGTCGACGGATGGCCTGCAACTGGCCGATGGTCAGGCCGAGGGCACCTACACCTCGCCCGAGCTGGCCGTGCAGCCCTTTGAATATGCCATCCTCAGCTGGAATGCCGATACCCCGGCCGGCGCCTCGCTGGAGGTGCAGGCCCGCTTTTTGCATCGGGAGAAGGGGGAGTGGACCCCCTGGCTGAGCTGGGGCATGTGGGAGAAGTCGCCCAAGCGCGCCTCCCGGTCCTCCTCGCATGAGCTGGCGGCCATCAGCTACGACACCGCCTGGGTAGCGGGCGACAATGTGCGCGCGGAAAAGCTGCAGCTGCGGGCCATCCTGCGGGGCGAGGGCGCCGTGCTGCGCCGCATTGCCTACACGCTGCACGACACGGGCGTGGCCGAGCGCCCGGCCGACCCGGCGCACCAAGGCGCCCTGACGCAGGAGCAGTTAGCGTATTCGCAGGGCATCCGGGAGAGCACCATCGCCTCGGTGATGTGCTCGGCCGTGACCACCTGCACGCAGCTCAATTTGGCGGGCGAAGCGTACCTGCCCGAGGAAATCGCCCTCATGCAGTACGATGCCGCGCTCAACGGCTACGGCAACTGGAGCTTCAACATGGCGATGGCCGGCGAGCTGGGCTACAAGGCCTATGTGACCTACGCGGATGAGGAGGAGCTGCTGCGCCTGCTGGACCAGGGCCGGGCGGTGGGCATGTCCGTGCGGTATTCCGGCAAGCCCGATGGCGGCCAGCCCTACCTGGAGGGCGCGCCCATGACCACCGACGGCCACCTGATTACCGTGCGCGGCTATGAAATCGCCGACGGCCAGCGCTGGTACCTGGTGTCCGACTCGGCGGCGGCCACCGATGAGCAGGCCCACATGCGCTACCGGGGCAGCCAGCTGATGGATGCCTGGGTCAGCCGCATCCTGTACGTTGTGGAGGGCAAGGAGGCAGAAAGCCGGGCCATTGTCCGCCTTCCGGCCACCCTCAGCATTACCGACAAGACAGGCGTGTATCAGTTAGGGGATGTGCCTGCCAAGGCGGTGTTCCTGGGCTTTACGGGTGCCGCGCGCAACAAGCCGGGCGGCGGCTACCTGGCCTACACCGTGGACGGCCAGCCCGGCACGCGCTTTGATGCCAAGGCCGCCGGCGACAACCTGGTCAAGTTCCCCGACGATGTGCCGGCGGACAAGGTCACCCTGTATGTGATGACCAACCTGGGCATCACCTATGTGGCCCAGATGCCGGAATAAGGGTTTATTACAGAAACACGGCGCGCATGATGCCCATGCGCGCCGTGTTTTTGCTTGCAAACCGATTCGATCAGATGGATGCGTTGAAGGTGTCCCACTCGCTCAGATCGCCGGCCTTAAAGCCCTTCATGAACCATGTCTGCCGCTGCTGGCTGGTGCCGTGGTTGAAGGTGTCCGGATCCACATAGCCCTGGGCCTTTTTCTGGATGGAGTCGTCGCCCACGGCGGCCGCGGCGCTCAGCGCCTCCTCCAGGTCGCCCTCCTCCAGGTAGCCGCGGTTAGCCTGGTATTTGGCTACCACGCCGGCCAGGTAATCGGCCTGCAGCTCATAGCGCACGCTATACTCATTAAACTCCGTCTGGTTCATCTGCCCGGTGGCCACGCGCTGGCGCAGCTGGTTGAGCTGGTCGGTCACGCCCAGCAGCGTCTGCACATGGTGGCCGGCCTCGTGGGCGATGACGTAGTTCATGATAAAGTCGCCCTGCTGCGCGCCGTAACGCTGGATGAGGGTGTCAAAAAAGCTGAGGTCCAGGTAAATCGTCTGGTCGCGCGTGCAGTAGAAGGGGCCCACGCCGCTGTCTGCCGCGCCGCAGCCCGACTCGGTGTAGCCGCTGTAGATCACCATGGTCGGCTCCTTGTACTGCTCGTCATACTGGGGGAGCACGGTGTTCCAGGTGTCCTCCACATCCTTGAGCGAGACGCCCGCATAGTCAAACAGCTGCTGCTCGCGCTGGCTGGGCTCATAGTTCTGCGTCTGTGCCTGGGGCTGCTGCTGGGGCACCGCCGCGCCAAACAACGCGCCCGGATCGCCCGTTACCAGAAAAATGACCAGCGCCAGCACCAACCCGATGCCGCCGCCCGTGGCTACCCGGCCGCGCGGCGAGCTCATGCCCCTGCGGTCGCTGACGTTGTCGCTTTTTTGTCTGCCTTGCCACCTCATGGTCCGTCCCCCTTTTGTGTGCCGCCGGGCGCACCTGTGCCATAGACAGCCCGGCGGTATGATGGTTCCTACCGAAAAAGATACCCTATTGATACTAAACTCAAACCTTCATGCTTTGATGGGACTTGTCTTTTTCCACCTGCGCCTTGCCTCTCTCGGTCAGCGTAGCGCCGCTACGCATCCCTCATTCGGCTTCACGCAGCCGAAAAAATGCTGCGTCCATCCTTGCATTCACGTTCTCGTTTAGTATTAAAAGCAGTATAAACAGACTGATATGTGCCCGCCCATGATCTGGGGATAACTTTCGCTCCTCCCGCCCTGCCTGTGGATAAGTTGACAGAAAAGCCGGCCTGTGCTACACTGCGCACTCCCGGGCAGCAGCCCGGGCATCAGGCCGCCGGAATGAGCGGCGCCAGGCGTGCAAACGCCGGGAAGGAAGGGAACATCCCGTCATGAAACGGTTTTTATCCATTGCTGTGTTGCTATTCAGCCTGGGGGCTGCCCGGGCCGTGCTGGCCGAGCAACCCAACAGCGCGCTGCTGATGGTGACCGGCGCCTATTATGACGCCTCGGGGGAGGATGTGCTGATTACCGCACGGCCTGCCCGGGTGGAGGTGCCCCCGGGCGCGCCGGAGGACAGCTATATCCTCATTGAGGATGGCGAGCAGACCTATGCCCTGGCGAAGGAAGCCTATGTGGCCGTGCCGCAGGGCATCCCGGTGTACGATGTCCGGCTGCAGCAGGCCCAGGCGGCGGATTTTCCGATGTATCTGCACGAGTTTAAGCACCGGCTGGATACCACGGCCTTTGCCCAGGAGCCGCCCAACAAGGGGGACGGCATCCCCTACACGGCCTACAGCCTGTTGTACAGAGCGGCCATCCGGGAGGGCATCATCGCCTCGTTGACCTACTACGAGCTGCCTGCACAATAGCCGCGGCTATCCTATTTTTTGTCCATGCCTTGCTCAAAGGTGAGCGGGACGGTATAATGGGCCTTACGATTCATCGGGAGGCTATGCATCCCTATGTGGAATGGAGAATGATTCTATGACGAAAAAATCCCTGCTCCTGCTCATTCTGGCCCTGTCGCTGGTGCTCAGCGGCTGCTCCCTGGTGGTCAAGGACCCCGTGGTGGACATGAAGCAGACCATTTTGGATATCAACGGCCATGTGGTGGACAAGCAGAGCTTTATGGGCGACTACAACGCGCAGCTCAACCAGGAATATCAGATGCAGCAGATGTATCAGATGTACGGCATGCAGGCCCCGGCCATCGACTTTGCCTCGGTAGAGGCCCGCGCGCGGGATGCCGCGGTGCGCCGCGTCATCATCGAGCAGGAGGCCGTCAAGCTGAAGCTCAATGAGTTGTCCGAAGAGGAAAAGACCAAGGTGCAGGCCGATACGGACGCCGAGTACCAGGATGCCCTGGACCAGATCAAGAGCTATTACTTTGCCGATACCAAGCTGGAGGGCGATGCCCTGCAGATCGAGATGGAGCACACCGCGGAGGATCTGGGCATCAGCCGCGAGGTGGTGGAGCAGGGGGTCACCCAGCGCCTCATCAGCCAGAAGTTAGAGGACGAGGCCACCAAGGATGTGGCCGTATCCGATGAGGAAGTCAAGGCGGACTACGACGCCAAGGTGGAGGAGAACAAAACCGCCTACACCGAAAACCCGGATGCCTACGGCTCGGCCGTCAACGGCGGCAGCACCGCCTACTGGGCGCCCGAGGGCTACCGCTACGTCAAGCAGGTGCTGGTGAAGTTCCTGGAGGCGGACCAGGCTGAAATCGACCGCATCCAGGCCGAAAAGGCCACGGCCGACAGCGCCCTGCAGGCCGCCGAGGCCGCCAGGAAGGCCAATGAAGACGCGCAGGCCGTGGAAGGCATCACCGAGGCGGACAAGAAGGCCCGCGAAGAGGAGATGCCCGCCCTGCAAGCCGCGTTGGACGAGGCGCAGCAGCAGGTGGACAAGCTGGCGCAGGAGCTGCTGGCTGCCAAGAACAAGGGCTATGAGGCCGTCTTGCCCAAGGCGCAGGAGATCTACAACCGCGCCAAGACCGAGGCTTTTGACACGCTGGTGGCGGAGTTCAACGAGGATACGGGCATGCCCGCCACGGGCTATGCTGTGCGCGAAGGGTTCGCCAGCTTTGACGAGGCCTTTGTCAAGCCCGCCATGGCGCTGCAAAATGTGGGCGATGTGGCCGAGCCCAGCCAGGGCATGTACGGCTACTACATCGTGCAGTACGCGGCACCCATCGCCGAGGGCCCCGTGGACTATGCCGCCGTGCAGCAGGATCTGCACGACGCCCTGCTCACCCAGAAGAAGGCTACCACCTGGGAGGAGGCCATCGCCGCCTGGACCCAGGCCGCCGACATCAAGGAATACCTGGACCGGGCGAGGGACTGACGCTTCGCACAATCAGCAGCAACCGCGCTTCTCAGATGGACAGCGCGGTTGCTTTTTGTTGGCTATGTTCTGGTTTGTGTGCTGTTTTCGTTTATTTCAGGGCACCCGCCTTGCCGCCGTGGATGCGCAGGTCGGGCTGATTTTCCATACCGGCGATGAGCGGCCTTGCTTTTTGAATCAGCGTTTGAAACACCGGCATATCCAGCGAGGCACGGTGCGACGCCTCGTCCGTCCAGACCTCATACACATGCACCGCGTCTGGTTCCTGATCGCTGGTGCCCACGATATAGCACAGGCAGCCATCCACAGCCTCCATGCCGCGGGCAGCCTCCAGCAAAATGTCAAGCAGCGCCTGGCCCTGGCCGGGTTGGGCCAGCAGCTTGCCGTTGACGCCATGATAGGGTGCGGCCATTTGGGTACCTCCTTCAAAGAAATTTCTTTGAAGAATGTACCCGTCCTCCGATGCCTTATGCCAGGGGCAGCACCATCATGACCTCATCCGCGTAGCTGCCGTCAGGGTACTTGACGGCGCGGGGGATGGAGCCCGTGGCTTTGAACCCCATTTTCTCGTACAGGTGCAGCGCGCGCTCGTTGTGTGAAAAGACGCCCAGCTCCAGCTGCTCCATGCCCATTGCCCGGCACCAGATGATGACAGCCTGCATCAGGGCCCGGCCGATGCCCATGCCCCAGCAGGCTTTGGATACCGACACCCCCATCGTGGCGCGGTGGCGCCGGCGGGGGCGCGGGCTGTTGCGCGCCACATTGGCTGTGCCCACGATGGCGCCGTCCGCCACCGCCAGCAGGTAGCACATGTCTTCCCCCTGAGAGGCAAGAAACGCTCGCTCCCGCTCGACGGTCATGTCAAACTCGCCGGCGCCAAAGGTCAAAAAGGGGCTTTCGCCGGCCACCTGATTGACATAGGCGACGAGCGCCTCGGCATCCTCCGCCCGCGCCGGACGGATGACAACCGCGCGGCCATCCAGCAATGTCAGGGTTTCCATGGGCCCGCCATCGGCTCAAAGGGCTTGTAGGCCGAGTTTTTAAAGATGTCCGCGATGACGAAATACCGCGGGTGCTCCCGCCAGCCGCCGCCGGTGGAGTAGGTCTTGGCGTCGATGTAGCAGCGGGGCAGCGCCTCCTTGAGGGCGGTCAGGGTGTCCCGCGGCACCTGGGCGGAGGTGCCGTAGCCCGTGCTCTTGTACAGCCACAGGCGCTCCAGATTTTTCAGGCCCATCAGCGGCGTAAAGTCGCTGACATAGTTGTAGCACAGGTTGAGGTCCAGCAGGCCGGGCATATTTTCCAGCACCGATATGTCCTTGATCTTGTTGCGGAACAGCTCGGCATACTCTAACTTGGTCAGGTTTTTAAGCGGCGTGATGTCCTCCACCTGGTTGAGCGCCAATATCAGCACCCGGATATCGGTCAGCCCCTCAATGAAGGAGATGTCGGTCACCTTGTTGTGGCCCAGGTCCAGCGCCTGCAGCTTGGTGCAGAAGCGCAGCGGTGCAAAGTCCTCGCTGGAGTGGGTGGGCATCTTGTTGTTATGCAAGGTGGAGAAGGCCGTCTGATCCGTGCGGATGGTGTGCTCGGCGATACGGATCGTGAAGCCGAAGAAGATGTGGGGGTACCCGTCAAACAGCAGCGCCATGTCCTCCCGGCTGAGCTTGCTTTCATACAGGTTGACGGTCTTTACCTGGGGCAGCCGGTCCAGCAGGGCGGTCAGCTCGCCCACATTGTCAAGCTGCGTGCTGCCCAGGTCGATGATGTCGGCATTCGGTGAAAAGCTTTGGCCAAAGGCCTCCACCTGCTCCCCCAGGGCGGCGGTCAGGCAGAGGCAGAGGATGAGCAGCAGAAATGTAAACTTTCGCATAAATAACCTCCTTGACGGGTATGATCCTGTTGCACCGATTGTAGCTGGCGGGTCTGTTGCTGTCAACGGATGAATTGACATGCAGCGGTGCGATTGGTAAGATTAAAACGAAAGTAAAAAGACGGGGAGCGTTGGCGATGGCAAGGCGGAGGTATGGGTGGAAGGCGCTGTTGGCGGCGCTTATATTATGCATGGCAGCGGTTGCGCCCGCCCTGGCGGAAGTGACCCCCTTGCCCATTGACGACAGCCCGGGCCTGCCCCCGCTGAGCGAAGGGTATCAGGATGGCCTGGTGTATGAGGATCCCTCCATCCGCGTCACCATCGAGCAGCGGCGCGACTATGGCACCGACTACTGGGTGGCGCGCATCACTTTGCAGCACCCCAGCCAATTGCGCACGGCCTCGGCCGCGGGGTTTGAATCCCAGCGCACCATCGACGGCATGGTGCTGGCCCGCCGCATGCGGGGTGTGCTGTCCATCAATGGCGACTACTTCTCCTACAACCCGGATGGCTTTCTCATCCGCCAGGGGCAGAGCTACCGCAACCAGCCCAACCGGTTCCGGGATCTGCTGCTGATCGACGCCAAGGGCGACTTTCACCTGGTATTGCAAAGCAGGCACGACCAGCTGGCCGGCTTTGCCGAGGGCGAGATTGTCAACAGCTTCAACTTTGGCCCCGCTTTGGTGGTCAACGGCGAGCGGGTCAAAAAGTTCTGGAACAACGGCTATGCCGCGCACAAGCCCCGCCAGCGCATCGCCATCGCCCAGGTTGAAAAGGGCAAGCTGGAGTATCTGGCCATCGTCAGCGCGGGTTCGGGCTTTAAGGGCAGCAACCGCGGGCTGACCATCGAGGAGTTCAGCAATGTGGTGGTCAAGCTGGGCGTGGAGAGCGCCTACAACCTGGACGGCGGCAACTCCACCATGATGATGTTCAACGACACCTACATCAACGCCGACCTGGCAGACAGCATGCGCGAGATCAGCGACATCATCTACTTCGCGTCGGCCTACAAGCCGGACGGGCAGTGAGGCATCTATGGCGGGAGAATCGGTCTATCTGCTCACGTTAGGGACGGCCGCCGCCATGGGCGCCGGCCTGTACACCCGCATGGCGCGGGGCCGGGGGCTGAAAAGCGCCGCGCTCTGGCTGCCGCCGGTGCTGGCCATTCTCCTGGGCGTCCTTTGCGCCCGGGTGTTTTATTTTCTGGTGCGGGTGGACTATCTGCTGCCCACGCAGGGTTGGGCCGGCCTGATGGACCTGCGGCCCCAGGGCATGGCGCTGGGCGGCGCGGTCATCGGCGTGCTGCTGGGCGGCTTGCTGGCCGCGCGGCTGGTTCGTGTGGATGTGCACCGGGTGCTGGACTGGCTGGCCGCCCCTGCGGCGTGGACGCTGTTGGTGGCCCGGCTGGGCGAATACTTTGTCGATCGCGGGCAGGGCGCCTATGTGCGCAAGGCTACGCAGCAGTTTTTCCCGCTGGCGGTCAAAAACCAGTGGGACGAGTGGTACTACGCCATCTTCATGCTGGAGGCGCTGTTCGCGCTGGCGCTGGTGCTGGTGGCTCTCTACGGGCGGGAGGCAGGCGGGGGGCGGCGCTGGCAGCGGGTGCTGCTGTTGCTGTTCCTCACCCAAGTATTCGCCGAGAGCCTGCGCGCCGAAACCATCAAATGGGGCTTCGTGCGGGTGCACCAGCTGTTTGCAGCGCTGGGCATTGCGGCGCTGATGCTGGGCTGGGCGCGGGCCGCGCGCAGGCGGGGCCGGGGCAGCTGTCTGCCGTGCCTGGCTGTGCTGCTGGCAGGCGTTGGCCTGCTGATCGGCATCGAGTTCGCGCTGGACCGCTGGCAGCAGACGCCCCGCTGGGTGCTCTACGGCGCGATGACGCTGGTGCTGATCGGCATCGGCGCCGCGGCGACGCGGTGCGCCGCCAAGGCACGGACACTTCGTTCATAGCAGTAAAATGTCGAAAGCGCCCGACGGGTCAATCCGCCGGGCGCTTTGGCTTTGGTGTTGGGGCCATTATGTCGCCTGCATGGCCGGGTTCAGCACGGCATACCAATACAGGTCGGCCCAGCGGCCGGTCACCGGGTTTTTGACATGCCGGCGGAACACACCCTCCTGCTGCATGCCCAGCTTTTCCATCAGGCGGACGGACTTCACCGGGTCGATGGTTTCGGCGCATACTTTGTGCAAGTTGAGGTGCGCAAAGCCGTGGTCGATCTGCGCGCGGGCGGCCTCGTAGGCATAGCCTTTGCGCCAGAAGGCGCGGTTGTAGATCCAGCCGATCTCCCAGATGCCGTCCTGTTCGCCGGGCAGCTGCTTAAACAGCGCGTGGCCGATCAGGCGGCCCGACTGCTTTTCCACCACGCCAAAGGCGATGGGGTGTTCGATGAAGTAGGCCAGCCATTTTCGGCTGGCGGCCCGGTCGAAGGGCGGCTCGCACTCGGCCATCACCAGGGGATCGGAAAAGATGGCGTGAAAATCGTCCAGATCGGCCTCCCTATAGGGGCGGACCAGCAGGCGGGGTGTCTCCAGGTGCATGATATGCTCCTTTGAAGCTATAGTTACAGCTTCAGCGTCATGGGCGCGTTGGGGCCTCCGTCTTCTGCAAAGCCCAGGTGCCCATACAGCGCGCGCCCGGCCCGCGTGGTCTTCAGGTGCAGGGCGTCCAGGCCCAGTTGGCGGGCGGCGGCAATCACCGCCTCCATCAGGCGGGCGGCGTGGCCCTGCCCCCGATGGGCCGGCTTTGTATACATGTTGAGCACCTCGCCGGCCATGCCCCGGGCGGCCAGCGGGTGGTACAGCCGGGGCTGCACCAGCAAGAAGGCGCAGGCGATCACCTCGCCCTGCGCCTCCGCTACCAGGCAATGGATGGCCTGGCCCAGGCGCAGACGCAAAAAGGCCGCCGTTTCGCGGCGGCACAGGGCAGGGTCAAAGGCATAGCCCAACTCGGCCAGAAAGTCCGCCCGCAGCGCGGCTAACTGCGGGATGTCCGCCAGATCAGCCGCGCGCGGGGCCAAGGGCGCTGCGCTCACGGTTGCCGGTACTGGGCGTTGATGGCCTCGATCTCGGCCGGGCGCAGCGGCGGGAAGCAGTACTGGCAGGGCGTCAGCTTGTCGTAGGGGGCGGTGTTCAATTCGTCGTAGCGGAACTCGTGCAGCGGGTAAAACTTGTCCCGCACGCCGTAGCAGGTGGGGGCGGCGTGATAGTTCTGCCCGCCCTGGGTGTTGTAATACATCGGCGTGGCGCCGTCGGGCACGGGGATCTGGCGGCCGGCCACATCCTCCCAGATGACGATGCGGATGGTGCCCATGTTTTTGCGCAGGTTCTGCCAGATCCAGGCCATGTTTGTGCCCTGGGGCGTGCGCTTGCGCTGCACGCGGATGCAGCCGTGGCTGGCCCGCTCGCCCAGCACCTTTTCAAAGGGCTCGTATACCTTGCCCGAGCTGCGCGGGATGTGCACCACCTCGTGGATAAAGTCGCCGTCGTTAAAGCGCAGGGCCATGGCGCCCACCACGTTGTCGCTCTTGAAGTCGCCCACGGGGCTGACGATCAGAAACTCGCCGCTGCGGGTCTCGTTGTAGGGCTGGCGGTCGTTGGCCAGGCCGGTGGACACGGCCAGCGTGTCAAACAGCTTGCCGTCGGCAAAGATGTACAGCTTTTGCGTCAGCTTGTCCACCACCATGCCGTACTGCTGGCTGACCTTTTTCTCCTGCAGGGTGTCGGTGCGGATGTAGCCCTGCACCAGCTGGTTCCAGGCCTTGATCTTGCTGTCGTGGAAGGAGCTGGAGTACGCCTCCACCAGGCTCCAGCCGTTGTCCAGCGTCTCCAGCACGTGCAGGCCCTGGCTGTCATAGGTGATGTCGGCCACGGCCTCGCTGTCGGCATCCGGCTCGCGGCGCAGCACGGTCTGCTGCTTCTGATGGCCCTTGACCACGGTGATGGGCGCGGTGAGCATGGCCCACACGGCGGCCTCGTCGGTGATGTCCATGGGTGTCTCCCAGTAGCTGGTGGGCTGGCCCACGCTGCGGCTGCCGGGGATGAAGACGGAAGGCCCGCCCGCCGCCTGCTCGGCCCCCGCCATCATGGGCAGGGCAAGCATCAGGGCGGCCAGCAGGCAGAATATGCGTTTGAACATGAAAATCTCCTTTGTTATCCTAAGGGTTGGGGTGCTGCGCCGGGCCAGGCCAGCGGCGGAAAGCCGGCAAAGCCGGTCAGCTGCATCACGATGACCGCAGCGCCCACCAGAGCGACGTACAGGGCGAACTTGTAGAAGGATATGCGCTCAATCAGCTTCAGCATGTAGCGGATGGCCAGCCAGCCGCTGACGGCGGCCACCACCACGCCCACCAAAGTTTCGACGCTGATCAGGGAGGACAGGCCGCCCGCCTCGATGGCATCCTTGCCCTCCTTTAAGAAGCTACCCAAAATAGCCGGCGCACTCATCATGAAGCTGAATTTTGCCGCCGTGCCGCGGCTGAGGCCGGTGGACACGCCGCCCAGCAGCGTGGAGCCGCTGCGGCTGACGCCCGGCAGCAGCGCGATGCCCTGAAACAGGCCCATTATTACCGCGCGGGGCATGGTTACGGCATCGTTGACAACCGGGCTGCCCTTGCGCTTGCCCGAGATGCGCTCAATCAGCACCAGGAACAGCGCGGTGACAAAGAAGCTGATGCCCAGAAACCAGCCCGTGAACAGGCCGTCAATCCAGTCGCCCAGCAGCACCACCAGCACCAGCGCGGGCAGCGAGGCCACGAACAGCAGCAGCAAGGTGGGGTTTTTGATGGGATGGCGCAGCATCTCGATCCAATCGCGCCAGAAGATTACGGCCACGGCGATCAGCGTGCCCATGTGCAGCATCACGGCCAGCGCCATGCTGTTGGCGTTCTGATAGCCCAGCAGACCCAGCAGCTTTTCTGCCAGCAGCAGATGGCCGCTGGAGGATACCGGCAAAAACTCCGTCAGCCCCTGCACCAGCCCCATGATCGCCGAGTAAATAACCTGCATAACAGTGGTTTCCTTTCAAGCAGGGGCTATGGCCCCGGCGAGCAATATTGTAGCCCAACAGGCCTGGAGCGTCAAACGGGCTGCTTGACATCCGTCGGGGCGGGTATCATAGGGCCGTGCGGCCGATGCGCCGCGAAACCTACAGGAGGGTCAGGGGATTGCACACAGCCATCAGCAGGCCGGACGGCCTTGATATCATGGATACGGATGGGCGTCGGCACCACGGCGTCAATCAGGATTGGTACGACAACTTCTGGCGGCGCAAGGCGGGCTGCGGCCCGTGCACGGCGACCAACATGCTGCGGTACTTCCGCGGGCGGCTCACTTTGCCCATGCCGGCCGACACCCCGCAGGAGGCCCTGGCCCTGATGAACTGGGCCTGGGGCTATGTGACGCCCACGCTGATGGGTCTCAACAGCACCCAGCTGTTTCAGCAGGGCATGGATGCGATACTGGCCGAGCTGGGCAGCCCGATGCGCTGCCGGGTGCTGGATGTGCCGGACAGCCCGGACGACCGGCCCTTAGAGCAGCAGGTGGCGGCGTTCCTGCGCGCAGGGCTGCAGGCGGATTCGCCGGTGGCCTTCCTCAACCTGCACAATGCCGGCCTGCCCGAGCTGGATAACTGGCACTGGGTCACGCTGACGGCGCTGAGCGAGGGGCCCGAGGGGCTTACCGCCACCGCCGCCGACAACGGCAACCTGATCACCCTGGACCTCAGCCGCTGGCTGAAGGAGGCAAAGCGCGGCGGGGGATTTGTAACATGTGCGTAGCGTAGCTACCGCTTCATACGATTTCGTGGCATCATGCAGGGAAGATAAACCCTGCATTTTCTTTTTTGTTCAGCATCCGGGGGAACCGATTGCCTCCGGCCCCCGTCAGTATAGGTGAAAGGAGGTGGCGACATGGCTTTTGCACAGGATCCATGCAAAACCCATGAGGAGCGCATTGCCCGCATGATGACCGACCATGGGCGGGAACTCAAGCGGCTGTGCTACCTGTACCTCCGCGACCGCGCCCTGGCCGAGGATGCCGCGCAGGAAACCTTCCTGAAGGCATATAAGGCGCTGCCCGGCTTTCGCGGGCAAAGCAGCGAAAAAACCTGGCTGACCCGCATCGCGGTCAACACCTGCCGGGACATGCTGCGCACATTCTGGTTTCGCCGGGTGGACAGGAAGGTGGACTACGACACCCTGCCCGAGCAGGCGGCCGAAGACCCCGATGGGGATGACACCGTGCTGCAGGCCATCCTGGCGCTGCCCCGCAAGTACCGCGAGGTGATCGTGCTGCGCTACTACCAGGAGATGGACATCGCAGACATCGCCGCCGCGCTGGGCGCCCCGGCAGGCACCATCAAATCCCGCCTGAGCCGGGCGAGAAACACACTGTCAAAGACGCTGGAAAGGTGGTATTTCGATGAAGAGTAACATCAAGCCCATCCTCGACCGCCAGCTTTCCCAGCTGGACTGGACGCCGGAGGAGACGCATAAACTGCTCCGGCAGATGAGAGGAGAAGCCCCCGTGAAAAAGAGACTGTCTTTTGCTTTGGTGCTGGCCATCGCGCTGGCCTTGGTGGCCGCTACGGCTGTTGCCGCCACCCTGTGGAAGAACTACCACGAGCAGATTGCCCAAAATGAAGGAACCATTGGCTACTTTGACACCTGGACCGGCCAGCAGCGGGCAGACTTTGTGCTGAGTATGCAGCAGGAAGGCATCGACTTTGACGCCGCGCAGGTTGCGCAGCTTGAGGACAAGGGCACCACCGACCAGCAGAAGAAGGAGATCGCCACCCGCCTGGTGACCGAGAAATACGGCATCCGGGAGGATGTGGTGACCGCGATCTCCATCCTGGAGGCCGAGCGCGGCCCGCTGCCCGGCTGGTCGTTGGAGGAGAAGGCTGCCTACACCCAGCTGTTGGTCAAGACCGGCACTTTGGGCACGGATGAGGAGATGTACTGGCTGCCCGGCCCGGGGGACATCCCGCAGGAAAAGGCCATCGAGGTTGCCCGCAAGGCCGTGATGGACAAGTTTGGCGCGACCGCGGCCGACCTTGATAAGCTGCGCGTGAATGCCGAGCTGCGCAGCTTTGCCCATGAGCGCGAGGCGCGCACCTGGTACATCGGCTTCTCGCTGCCCGAATCGGGCGGCTACGACCCGGCTCAGTACGATGTGTGGATGGATGCGGCCAATGGGGAGGTGCAAAGCTGTGAGGACACCGCCCGCAAGGTGGCCGAGTCCGCGGCCAATGCCCCGCCGCCCGAGGCGGAGGATCTCTTTCAGGGGATGATTCAGGAGTACCATCAAGCAGCACCCTTTACCACACCAAAGCTGATGGAGCTGCAAAAGGCCTGGGCGCCCAAGATGGAAAAGTTAAAGCCCTTCAAATGGTCCACGCGCGGCATGATGGGGGTCTTTGTGAACCTGATGGCGCAGGAGCTGCGCCTGCCCGCCGAGGGCGATCTGCCCATGGACAAGGCGCTGGAGAGGACCAGGGAGGCCGTGCTGGTGCAGCCCGGCTGGACCAGGGAAAAGCTGGACATGTACGAGCTGTATGCCCAGGTGAGCTACCAATCCAAGGAGCTGGGCAAGCCCGTTTACCAGTTCTTCTTCAACCGCCACAACGTGTCGGACCCCAGGTACGATGACCCCAAGGACAGCTGGGCCAAGTATGAGCGCGATTACCTCAACCCACTGCACGCGCTGTTTGGCGGCGACAACGCCAGCACCCCGCTGTATGTAAGCGTGCGGGTGGACGCCATCACCGGCGAACCTACCGATGACCCGCAGATCGTGCTGCCCTCCCTGGAGGGGCCGCCGCTCGAATTCACCCTGTTGAAATAGAGTTATACCGCCCTGAGAGCCCGCCAGCCCGGCGGGCTCTCACGCCATCAAGAAACTGCGGTTTCTTGATGGTTAAGCCTTTGGCCCTCCGCCTCTCACTTCGTTCCCGGGCGGCGGAGGGCATTGTAGCCCTTGCTTGCGCAAGGCCTGCCGCGCCACCGCGCATGTCGCTGGCGCGGATCGCAGTCGGGGGGTTTCACCCTCCGACACCTCCCTTAGGTTTGTTGATGCTCTAGGAGCCCGCCAGCCCGGCGGGCTCTACTTTGGCTGCTCGTCCCCTTGCCACTTTTCCAGCAGCCGCATGGACTCGCGCACCGCTTCCTCCAGCACGGTAAGATCGATATCGGCCAGCTTGTTCACGTACACGCAGCCCTTGGACGCCTTGTGCTTGCCCAGCCGGGCCAGGTGGCCGTCCAGCGCGCCGTCATACAAAAAAAGATACAGGGAGATGGCGGCCTTGCGCGGCGAAAAGCCGGTGCGCGCCGCCGTGCCCGAGTGCCCGGAGGCGTAGGTGTAGCTGTACTCGCCAAAGCCGATGATGCTGGGCCCCCACAGCACGGCCTGTTCGCCGGTGGCGCGCTCAAACAGCTGCACCAGCGTGCGGGCCTCCTCCTGCCGCTTGATGGTGGGCAGGCTGTCGATATACGCCGCCACCGAGGCATCGGTGGGCTTGGTCTTTTGCTCGTAGGGCATGGTGCCTCCATTGCTTGTTATTCCACCGGGATTATACCCGCCCGGCGGCGGCAAAACCTTGTTTGTTGGGGGCCGATATGCTAAGATGAACAGCGTTTCACAAGGAGGGTCAAGGCATGGAGTTGCGCGGGGTGCTGGCACAGGCGGTATGGGAGGCGGCCAAGGCTGCCTTCCCTCAGGGGGAGCTGGATGCGGCGGCCATTGGCCGCGCGCTGGAGTTGCCGCCCGATCCCGCCATGGGGGACATGGCGTTCCCCTGCTTTTCGCTGTCCAAGGCGCTGCGCATGGGCCCGCCCCAGATTGCCCAGCAGCTGGCCGGGCGCATCCAGTCCCCCGCCATTGACCGTGCCGAGGTCAAGGGCGGCTACCTCAACCTGTTCATCAACCGCCTCTGGCTGGCCCGGGGCGTGCTGACAGCCGTGCAGGCCAACCCCGCCCGCTGGGGCGCCGGCCTCGAGGGACAGGGCAAGACGGTGTGCCTGGACTATTCCTCCATCAACATCGCCAAGCGCTTTCACATCGGCCACCTGTCCACCACGGCCATCGGCCACAGCCTCAAGCGCATCTACGACTTCCTGGGCTGGCGCACGGTGGGCATCAACCACCTGGGCGACTGGGGCACCCAGTTTGGCAAGATGATTGCCGCCTACAAGCACTGGGGCAGCCGCGAGGCCATCGAGCAGGGCGGCGTGCAGGCGCTCAGCGACCTGTATGTCCGCTTCCACGAGGAGGAGGCCAGGGACCCGGCGCTCGAGCAGGAGGGCCGCGACTGGTTTAAGCGCATTGAGGATGGCGACGAGGAAGCCCTCAGCATCTTCAACTGGTTCAAGGCCCTGACCCTCAAGGATGCCGACCGGGTGTACGACCTGCTGGGCGTCACCTTTGACAGCTACGCGGGCGAGAGCTTTTACAACGACAAGATGGACCGCGTGATCAACGAGCTGCGTGACAAGAACCTGCTGGTAGAGAGCGACGGCGCCTGGGTGGTGGACCTGGCGGACTACGACATGCCGCCCTGCCTGATCCTCAAAAGCGACGGGGCCACGCTGTACGCCACGCGCGATATCGCGGCCGCCCTCTACCGCAAGGATACCTACAGCTTTGACAAGTGCCTGTACGTGGTGGCCTACCAGCAGGATCTGCACTTCCGCCAGGTGTTCAAGGTGCTGGAGCTGATGGGCTATGCCTGGGCCAGGGAGCAGATGGAGCACGTAGCCTTTGGCATGATCAGCTACGAGGGCGAGGCGCTCAGCACCCGCAAGGGCAACATCGTGTACCTGGACGACCTGCTGCAAAAGGCGCAGGAAAAGGCGCTCCATATCATCGAGGAGAAGAGCCCCGGCCTGCAGGACAAGGCCGATACCGCGCGCCAGGTGGGCATCGGGGCGGTGCTGTTTTCCGACCTGTACAACAGCCGCATCAAGGACATTGACTTCCGCTGGGACCGCGCCCTCAACTTTGACGGCGAGACCGGCCCCTATGTGCAGTACACCCACGCGCGCTGCTGCTCGGTGCTGCGCAAGGCCGGTGATTTGAATGCCGCGCCCGATTACGCCGCGCTTCATGATGCCGAGGCCCTGGCGCTGCACAAGCTGCTGGCCTTCTTCCCCGAGGCGGTGCGCGAGGCCGCGCTGCGCAACGAGCCCAGCATCATCACCCGCGCGGTCACCGAGATCGCCAAGGCGTACAACAAGTTCTACTACGAGCACCGCATCCTCACCGAGGATGAGGGGTGCAGCGCTGCCCGGCTGCTGCTCACCCGTGCTGTGCGCGATGTGATACGCACCGGGCTGTACCTGGTGGGCATGGAAGCCCCCGAGCAGATGTGAGGACGCAGGCATGAGATTTACCAAGATGCACGGCATTGGCAACGACTACATCTACGTCAACTGCTTTGAAGAGATTGTGACCGACCCTGCCCGCATGGCCCAGGCCATGAGCAAGCCGCACTTCGGCGTGGGCTCGGATGGCCTGGTGCTGATCGAGCCCTCCGACCGGGCGGACTTTGGCATGCGCATCTTCAATGCCGATGGCAGCGAGGCCGAAATGTGCGGCAACGCCACCCGCTGTGTGGCCAAGTATGTGTTCGACCGCGGGATGACCGACAAGACCGAGCTGACGCTGTCCACCAAGGCGGGCATTCGCCGCCTGTGGCTGATGCCCGAAAACGGCCGCGTGCAGCGCGTCAAGGTGGATATGGGCACCCCCGAGCTCAACCCCCGCCGCATCGGCGTGGACCTGCCCGGCGACATGGTGCTGCGCCACCGCCTGCAGGTGCTGGGGCAGACCATGTTTATCACCGCCGTCAGCTTTGGCAACCCCCACTGCGTCACCTTTGTGCGCGATCCCGAGATACTGGACATCGAGACCATGGGCCCGCTGCTGGAGAACCACGCCATCTTCCCCAACCGCACCAACGTGGAGTTTGTGCGCGTGGCGCGGCGCGACCTGCTGCAGATGCGCGTATGGGAGCGCGGCAGCGGCGAGACCTTGGGCTGCGGCACCGGCGCCAGCGCCGCGCTGGTGGCGGCCGTGCTCTGCGGCCTGGCCGACCGTACCGCGTTGGTCAAGCTGCCCGGCGGCAGCCTGGAGCTGATGTGGAACCCCGAGGACAACCACGTGTACATGACCGGGCCGGCGGCGTTTGTGTTCGACGGGGAGTGGCTGGGGGAGTAACCCCCTGTCGATCCGGCAGCAAGCAGCCGGATCGGGTGCAGGTTTCCGCTTGCGCCTTTGGCGCGGTCAGCGCAAACCATAAGGAATCATTTTTGTTCGTTGAAACGCAGGCGTTTCCTCACAAAAATGTTCCGTTCCCGCCGTACATGCCGCCGGGAACGGATTGGAAAGGGGGGCGGCCCCCTTGCCCCCGCGCTTGCCCTTGCGCTCGCCGTTGGTTGAGCAAGGCAGGGTGGATGCCGGGGTGTGGAAATACAACATAGTCTTTTAATGGGTGTGGCAAACCCCAACGACAAGGAGGCAGCAACATGGTACGCGCGATAGTGGGCGCCAACTGGGGCGACGAGGGCAAGGGCAAGCTGACGGACGTGCTGGCCGAGCAGTCGGACATCGTGATCCGCTTTCAGGGCGGGGCCAACGCCGGGCACACCATCATCAACGAGCATGGCAAGTTTGCCCTGCACCTGCTGCCCAGCGGCATTTTTCATCCCGGCGTGGTCAATGTGATCGGGCCGGGGGTGGCGCTGGACATTGAGGAGTTGTTCACCGAGCTGGATGGCATTGCCGCGCGCAATGTGCCGATGCCCAAGCTGCTGGTGAGCGACCGGGCGCAGGTGCTGATGGACTTCCATGTGCTGCTGGACACCTATGAGGAGGAGCGCCTGGCCGACCGCAAGTTCGGCAGCACCAAGTCGGGCATCGCGCCCTTTTACAGCGATAAGGCGGCCAAGGTGGGCATCCAGGTGTGCCAGCTGATGGACATCGACCTGCTGCGCGACCGGCTGAAGAACAGCCTGGTCAAGAAAAATGTGCTGATGGAGCACCTGTACCACAAGCCCCTGCTGGATCTGGACGCGCTGACGGACAAGTATTACGCCCTGGGCCAGCGGCTCAAGCCCCTGGTGTGCGACACCACGCAGTACCTGCACCAGGCCCTGCAGGAGGGCAAGCGCATGCTGCTGGAGGGTCAGCTGGGCGCGCTGCGCGATCTGGAGCACGGCATCTACCCCTACACCACGTCCTCCTCGCCGCTGGCGGGGTACGGCGCGGTGGGCGCCGGCCTGCCGCCGCGGGTAATCACCGAGGTCATCGCGGTGACCAAGGCGTACTCCAGCAGCGTGGGCACGGGCTTCTTTGTGAGCAAGCTGGAGGGACAGGAGGCCGAGGAGCTCCGCCGCCGCGGCGGCGACGCCGGCGAGTACGGGGCCAAGACGGGCCGCCCACGGGACGTGGGCTGGTTTGACGCGGTGGCCACGCGCTACGGCTGCCGGGTGCAGGGCGCCACGGCATGCGCCATGACCAACATCGACGTGCTGGGCTACCTGGACGAGATCAAGGTGTGCGTGGCGTACGAGGTGGACGGCCAGCGCATTACCGATTTCCCGGCTACGCCGCAGCTGGCGCGGGCCACGCCCATATATGTCACGCTGCCCGGCTGGCAGCAGGATGTGCGCGGCATCACCCGCTATGAGGACCTGCCCCAGAAGTGCCGCGACTATATCGCCTTCATCGAAAAAGAGATCGAGACCCCGATTACCATTGTGTCCAATGGTCCCCGGCGGGAGGAGATTATCTTTAGGGGTTAGAAACTTAATTCGGAATTCGGAATTCGGAATTCGGAATGAATGACGCTGTCATGGCTCTGAACGATTGTTTAGCAGCGTAAACCCGGACTGCAGTTCAAAAGCGGTCCGGGTTTTTCTTGGAAAGACGCACTGTTAATTTTTGGTTTCAATTTCCTTGATAAACGCGCGCATGAAGGCGGGCATGTCAGCAGGCCCGCGGGAGGTGATCAGGCCCTGGTCTACCACCACTTCCTCGTCCACCCAGTCGGCGCCCGCGTTCACCAGGTCGTCCTTGATGGCCTTGGTGGAGGTCAGCTTCACGCCTTTCAGGATGCCGGCCGAGGCAGCCACCCAGCCCGCGTGGCAGATCATGGCGATGGGTTTCCCGGCTTCCTTGAAGGCGCGCACCAGGTCGAGCGCGGCCTGCTCGGTGCGGATTTTATCGGGGGCAAAGCCACCCGGCACCAGCAGGGCATCGTAGTCCGTGGCTTTCAGGCCCTGAAAGGCCAGCGGCGCGTCAAAGCTGAAATCGGTCTTGCCCTTGTAGCTGCCGGCCTTGGGGCCTGCCACATCTACTGTGTATCCGGCTTCCAGCAGGCGGTAGTAGGGGTAGATGAACTCCCGCTCGTCAAACAGCGGCGCGATGAAAATGAGTACGCGTTTGTCTTGTTTCATGATTCCTCCTTGTGGGTTGCGGGGGAACGGCTTCTATTCACTGTATAACACGAGAAAAGGCTGTCTAAACATACGGGTCCCATCTGCGCCGGGCGCACAAAAAACCGGCCTGCATGGGGCAAGCCGGATATTGTAAAGAACATAGTTGGCCTATGGCGCTGCGCCGTCCGGCGGAGGGTCGCTGATCCGCTTCTCCAGCCCCACCAGCATCACGCCTGTGATGCCGTTGAAGGTGGTGGGCACGATGCCGCGCTCGGCGTAGCCTAACTTGTGGTACATGCTGCGGGCGGCGGTATTGCGCGCGTTGGTATCCATGCGCAGGCAGGGGTAGCCGTTTTGCGCCGCGTGGTCTTCATAAAAGCGCACGAATGCCTTGGCGTGCCCCCTGCCCTCGGCCCAGGGAGCCACGGTGAGCGTGTGCAGCACCATGACCTCCTCGTCCCTGGCCGGGTGCTGCCATTGGAAGCCGGCGTAGCTGTCCTCCTGATGCCGGTTGATGCGGCAGGAGGCCACGATGCGGCCCTCCGCTTCCATCACGTAGAGGTCGCCCGCCCGCAGGGCGGCGCGGGCCGTGTGCTCGGTGGGGTAAACGCCTCGCTGCCAGCCCACGCTGCGGCGGCCGGCCTCCTCCTCCGCCAGGATGGCGTCATAGATGGCGGCGATACCCGAAATGTCCTGCTCCTGCGCCTTGCGGATGATCAATGCCGGGCGCATCACAGCGTTATCCATGCACCAGCATGGCCTCGCAGGCCGCCATCAGCTGGGCGCCCTGGGCCTCGGCCTCCTGCATGGAGCCATTGGCCCGGGTGTTGACGTATAGCTTGATCTTGGGTTCGGTGCCGCTGGGGCGCACGCAGAACCAGTGCCCGCCCTCCAACTCGTAGTACAGCACGTTGGAGGGGGCATAATCCAGCTTGTGGGTGTGGCCGTCCTGCACGCGGGTGCCCTTGAGGTAGTCGCGCACGGCCACCACGCGGAAGGGGCCGGCCTGATGGGGCGGGTTGGCGCGCAGATGCTTCATGATGGCCTTCATGTCCTCCAGGCCGTCCTTGCCGGGCAAAGTCTTGGAGAGCACGCGCTCGCTGTAGTAGCCATAGCGGCGGTACAGCGCCTGCAGGCGCTCGTACAGCGTGATGCCCTCGGCCTGGGCGGCGCAGGCGGCTTCCGCGATCAGCAGGGAGGCGTTGACGGCATCCTTGTCGCGCACCTGGTTGCCCGACAGGTAGCCAAAGCTCTCCTCAAACCCGAAGAGGAATTGGTGGCTGCCCGTATCCTCAAAGCGCTCCATCACCTCGCCGATGAACTTGAAGCCCGTCAGCGTGTCAAACAGCGCCACGCCGTAGTCATCACAGATGGCGCGCGCCATCTCGGTGGACACGATGCTCTTGCAGGCGGCGCCGTCCCGGGGCAGCGTGCCGGCCTCCTTTTTGCCGCTGAGGATGTGGTGCAGCAGCAGGCAGCCGATCTGGTTGCCCGTCAGGGTGTGGAAGGTGCCCTGCGCGTCCTTCACGCACACGCCCAGGCGGTCGCAGTCCGGGTCGGTGCCGAAGATCACCGTGGCGCCCACCTTATCCGCCAGCGGGATGGCCAGCTGGAAGGCTGCCGGGTCCTCCGGGTTGGGGGCCTTGACGGTGGGGAAGTCCGGGTCCGGCATCTCCTGCTCGGGCACCACGGATACCTGGGTGATGCCGGCCTCCTTAAGCGCGCGGCGCACGGGCACATTGCCGCTGCCGTGCAGCGGGGTGTAGACGATGTTGAGCCGGCTGCCCTGGGTGCGCACCAGGTCCGGGTCCACTAACAGGCCCAGCACCATGCGGATGTAGTCGTCGTCTACCTCTTTGTTGCCGATGGTTGTGAGCAGGCCGTCGTGGCGGGCGGCACGCTCGTCCATGGGCAGGCACTCGTCATAATCCAGCGAGAACACCAGCCCGCTGATTTCCTGTGCAGCCTCGGGCGAAACCTGCGCGCCATCGGCGCCGTACACCTTGTAGCCGTTGTACTGCGGGGGGTTGTGGCTGGCGGTGATGGCCACGCCGGCCGCGGCCTTCAGGTGCCGCACGGCGTAGCTGACAATGGGCACCGGGC
>JAAZBU010000026.1 GCA_012513645.1 Clostridiales bacterium
GCAAGCGAGCGGGCCTGGCTTTTTGCGATGTGACGACCGGGGAACTCTATGTGACGGCGCTGGAGGATGCCGCGCGCGATTTGCGCAGCGTGCTCTCCGCCCGGCGGCCAAGCGAAATCCTCACCAACGCGCCCGACCGCCTGCAGGGGTGGAGCGATGCCTATCTGCAGGCCTACCCCCAGTCGGCGTTCAGCCTGGGCGGGGCCAGGGAGCGGCTGCTAAAGCACTTTGAGGTGGGCACGCTGGAGGCCCTGGGGCTGGACAGCGGCATGCAACCCGCGGCATCGGCCGCAGGCGCCCTGCTGCACTACCTGATTGACACCCAGATGACCGACCTGAAGCACATCGCCACCCTCAAGGTGCAAGCGGCCGGGGACGCGATGCCGCTGGATATGAACACCCGCCGCAACCTGGAGCTGACCCAGGGCCTGCGCAGCCAGAATGCCTGGGGCTCGCTGCTGTGGCTGCTGGACAAGACGGCCACCGCCATGGGCGGCCGCCTGCTGCGCAGCTGGGTGGAGCAGCCGCTGCTGGATATCCACCGCATCCGTGAGCGGCTGGACGCCGTGCGCGCCCTGTGGGAGGAGCCGGTGCTGTGCGAGGCGCTGCTGGAGAAGCTGGGCCTGGTATACGACATGGAGCGCCTGCTGTCCCGCGTGGCGTACCGCACGGTGAATGCGCGCGACTGCCTGTCGCTGCTGCGCTCGCTGCGCCAGGTGCCCGATACCCTCAGCCTGCTGGACGCGGTGGACGCCCCCGGCATCCGCGCCGCGGCTATGCTGCTGGACCCCCTCAACCAACTGGCCGACCTGCTGGACAGCGCCATTGACCCGGAGCCGCCGGTCAACCTGTCCGACGGCGGGGTCATCCGCCCGGGCTACAGCCCGCAGTTAGACGAGTGGCGCGCCGCCGCCACCCAGGGCAAGCAGTGGCTGATGGACCTGGAGGCCCGCGAGCGGGAAGCCACCGGCATCAAAAACCTCAAGGTGCAGTACAACCGCGTGTTCGGCTACCACATCGAGGTGACCAGGTCCAACTACGCCATGGTGCCCGAACACTATGTGCGCCGCCAGACGCTGGCCAATGCCGAGCGCTACACCACCGAGGAGCTGCGCGAACTGGAGCGCAAGGTGACCGGCGCCCAGGGGGAGAGCCTGCGGCTGGAGGGCGAGCTGTTTGACGGCGTGCGCGCCCGACTGCTGGAGGCGCTGCCCCAGCTGCAAAACACGGCGCTGGGCTTTAAGACGCTGGACGCGCTGCTCAGCCTGGCCCGCGTGGCCCGGGAAAACAATTATGTGTGCCCCATGCTCAACGAGGAGGGACGCCTCAAAATCCGCGATGGCCGCCACCCCGTGGTGGAGCGCACGCTGAACGACCAGAGCTTTGTGCCCAACGACACGGACATGGATACCGACAGCCAGCGCATGCTGATATTGACCGGCCCCAACATGGCCGGTAAATCCACCTACATGCGGCAGACGGCGCTCATCGTGCTGATGGCGCACATCGGCAGCTTTGTGCCGGCAAGCCTGGCCGACATCCCGCTGACCGACAACATCTTTACCCGCATCGGCGCGGCCGACGACCTGGCCGGCGGGCAGAGCACCTTCATGGTGGAGATGAGCGAGCTGAGCTACATCCTGCGCAACGCAACGCCCCGTTCGCTGGTGATACTGGACGAAATTGGCCGCGGCACGGGCACCTTTGACGGGCTGTCCATCGCCTGGGCGGCGGTAGAATATCTGGCCGACAAGAAAAAGTGCGGTGCCATCACGCTGTTTGCCACCCACTACCACGAGCTGTCGCAGCTGGAGGGCAGCCTGGACGGCGTGATGAACTACTGCGTCAGCGTGCAGGAGTTGGGGGAAGAGGTGATCTTCCTGCGCAAGATTGTGCGCGGCGGGGCAGATAAGAGCTTTGGCACCTATGTGGCCCATCTGGCCGGGGTGCCCCGGCAGGTGGTGGCCCGCGCCATGGAGATACAGGCCCGGCTGGAGGCAAACGACTTTAACCAGAACGCCATCGGCCGCGGCATACTGGAAAAGGGCCGCGCCGGCCGCAAGCAGCAGACCCAGCTGTTTGAGGTGGGCAAGACCGAGTTGGTGGACGAGCTCAGCCGCATGGACGTGCTGGCCATGAGCCCCATGGATGCCCTCAACGCCCTGTTTTTGCTGCGGGAGAAGGCGCGGAAGCTATGACGGATATACGCAAAATTATCAAGCTCAGCCCCGAGGTGGTGGGGCATATCGCCGCCGGCGAGGTGGTGGAGCGGCCTGCCGCCGTGGTCAAGGAGCTGGTGGAAAACAGCATGGATGCCGGCGCCACCGCCATCACGGTGGATATCCGCGACGGCGGCCTTTCGCTGGTGCGCGTGGTGGACAACGGCATCGGCATACAGGACAGCGAGCTGAAAATGGCCTTTGAGCGCCACGCCACCAGCAAGCTGCGCACGCAGGAGGACCTGCAGCGCATCGGCACGCTGGGCTTCCGCGGGGAGGCGCTGGCCTCCATCGCAGCGGTGGCCCGGGTGACTTTGGCCACCCGCGTGCGCGGCGCGCAAAGCGGCATGCAGGTGCAAAACGACGGCGGGCAGATTGTGGACATCCGCCCGGCGGCATGCGCCGAGGGCACCACCCTGTGGGTGAAGGACCTGTTTTTCAACGCGCCGGTGCGCCGCAAGTTTATGAAAAAGCCGGCGCAGGAGGCCCAGCAGGTGGCCGACCTGATGCAGCGGCTTATTTTGTCGCACCCCGAGATCTCCTTCCGCTTTGTGGCCGAGGGCAAGCCCGTGTTTTTCAGCCCCGGTGACGGCAAGCAGGAGACCGCGCTGATGAGCGTGTGGGGCATCAACACCCTGCGCCTGCTGACCCCGGTGGAGGGGGGCGAGCGCGGGCTGTTGCTGTCGGGCTTCGTGGGCGTGGGCGAGGCCGCCCGCGGCAACCGCAGCCAGCAGCTGTTTTTCTTAAACGGCCGGGCCATGAAGAGCCAGCTGCTGTCCCAGGCGGTGGAGGAGGCCTGCCGCCAGCGGGTGATGATCGGCCGCTTTCCGGTGTGCGCGCTGTACTTGACCCTGCCCTACGAAACGGTGGACGTCAACGTGCACCCCAACAAGTGGGAGGTGCGCTTTCAGGATGAGCGCGGCGTTGCCGAGGCGGTGCGCAACCTGGTGCAGGACGCGCTAAGCCAGGGCGCGGCCCAGGTGGCGCCGCCGCCCCTGTACCCGCCGCCCGCGCAGCCGGCCGGGGCCGATGCCAGGGTCAGCCGCAGCGAGCCCGCGGACAGCCCGCCCGCGGCCATGCCGCCGCCTATCCTGTCCGCCGGCATGCGCATGCGCTCCCCCACGTGGGAGCAGGCCGCCGTGCTGGAGCAACGGCCGGTGGATGAACCCGTGCTGCAGGAGGCTCCGCCGCCTGCCGCCCAACCAGAGCAGGTGCACGCAGCCGAGCATGTGGCCGAGCTGGCGCTCACGCCCGTGCGGCTGATCGGCGCGGCGTTTAATACATACATTTTGTACGAATCGGGCGACACCATCTGCCTGTGCGACCAGCATGCCATGCACGAGCGGCTGATGTTTGACCGCCTGATGAAGGCGTATGATACCGGGGCCATCGCCCAACTGCTGTTGCTGCCCCAGGCGGTGGCGCTGAGCTACCGCGAGTATGGCAGCTTTGTAGAGCACCGGGAGCTGTTGGCCCAGGCAGGCTACGACGCGGAGGACTTTGGCGAGCAGACCGTGCGCCTGCGCAGCGTGCCCATCATGCTGGGGCAGCCACAGGCCGAGCGCAGCTTCCGCGAGGCGCTGGACGAGCTGGCGGCCACCGGGGCGCTGAGCGATGACAAGCGGGTGGAAAAGATCATCATGGCCTCCTGCAAGCAGGCGGTCAAAGGGGGAGAGCGGCTGCCCGACGAGGCCATGATTGCGCTGGTGCGCGGCGTGCTGGAGGGCAATGTGACCCCCACCTGCCCCCATGGGCGGCCCCTGATGATGCAGCTGACCCGCACGGAGCTTGAAAAGCGCTTCCAGCGCATCCCGGGCTGATGGGAAAGCCCGCAGTTATTGGCCTGGTGGGGCCCACCGCCGGCGGCAAGACCGCGCTGTCGCTGCGCCTGGCGGAGGAATATCCCATCGAGATCATCTGCATGGACTCCATGCAGGTGTACCGCGGCATGGACATCGGCACGGCCAAACCCACGCGGGAGGAGCAATGCCGCATCCCCCACCATATGCTGGACGTGGCCGATCCCGCACAGCCCTACAGCGTGGCCGAGTACCGCCGGGGAGCAATGGCCGCCATTGAGGGCGTATTGCATCGGGGGCTCGTGCCCGTGCTGGTGGGCGGCACCGGGCTGTACCTGCGGGCGCTCAGCCAGGGGCTGACGCTGGGCAATACCCCGCGGGACGAGGCGGTGCGTGCCCAGTACCAGGCGCTGCTGGCCAGGCAGGGCAAGCAGGCCCTGCACGACCGCCTGCGCGAGGTAGACCCCATCAGCGCGGACAGGCTGCATATCAACGACACCCGGCGCGTCATCCGCGCGCTGGAGGTATGGCAAATCACGGGCAGGCCCTTTTCTGCCCAGCGCCCGCAGGCGGACGACAGCCCCTACCGCTTTTTGCTGTACGCGCCGGACTGGCCGCGGGACACGCTCTACCAGCGCATCGAGCGCCGGGTGGACGAGATGATGCAGCAGGGGCTGATGGCCGAGGTGAGGGGGCTGTTGGCGCGCGGTGTGACGCCCGATATGCAGAGCATGCAGGGCCTGGGCTATAAGGAGCTGGCGCCCTGCATTTTGGATGCGGCGGACGAGCAGGAGGCGGTGGCCCTCATCAAGCGCCGCACGCGCAACTATGCCAAGCGGCAGCTCACCTGGTTCCGGCCGGATGGGCGCATCCGCTGGCTGGCCCCACAGGGCATGGAGGAGGCGCTGCTGCGGCAGGTGCGCCTGGATATGGAGGAAAATGACCATTGCGGAGCGTATCGCGCGGGCGGAAATCGCCTGCGCGCCTGTATTTGAAGGGATTGACCGGCTGGAACTGGCCAACACCAAGCGGGTGTTGGGGGTGTTTCAGCGCCACCGGGTGGCCGCGCGGCACTTTGCCGGCAGCGAGGGCTACGGCTACGGCGACATCGGGCGGGACACGCTGGAAGCCATGGTGGCCGATCTGTTTCAGTCGGAGGCCGCCATCTTCCGCCCCCAGATCGCCAGCGGCACCCACGCGCTGAGCCTGGGGTTGTTTGGCCTGCTCATGCCGGGCGAGCATCTGCTCAGCGCCTGCGGCGATCCCTACGACACGCTGGCCGACGTCATCGGCATCAATGGGCCGGTGCCGGGGTCGCTGGCGGAGATGGGCGTCAGCTACGGCATGGTGCCCCCCGGCGCGGACGGCGGCATCGATGTGCCGGCGGTGCTGGGCGCCGTCCGCCCCGATACCCGGGTATTGCTGGTGCAGCGCAGCCGCGGCTACGCCTGGCGTAACAGCCTGCTGCCCCGGGATATGGCTGCGCTGTTTGAGGCCGTCAAAAAAGTACGGCCCGACATCTATCTGTTTGTGGACAACTGCTACGGCGCCTTTACCACCCAGGACGAGCCTACCTTCTACGGCGCGGACGCGGCGGTGGGCAGCCTGATCAAAAATCTGGGCGGTGGCCTGGCCCCCACGGGCGGGTACATCGCGGGCACCCGGGAGGCGGTGGAGCGCATCGCTTCGCGGCTCACCGCGCCCGGCATCGGGCTGGAGGTGGGCAGCTACGCGCCGGGCTACCGGCTGTTTTATCAGGGGCTGTTCATGGCCCCGCACACGGTGGCCCAGGCGCTCAAATCCGCCGTGCTGGCTGCCCGCGTGTTTGCGGATATGGGGTATGAGACAACGCCTGCCTGGGACGCCCCGCGGGCGGACATCATCCAGGCCATCCGCTTTGGCGCGGCCGAGCCTCTGATCGCCTTTTGCCGAGGCATCCAGGCGGCCTCGCCGGTGGACAGCTTCGCCTCGCCCGAGCCCTGGGACATGCCGGGCTACACAGATCAGGTGATCATGGCGGCGGGCACCTTTGTGCCCGGTGCCTCCATCGAACTCAGCTGCGACGCCCCCATCCGGGCGCCGTATACGGCCTACCTGCAGGGGGCGTTGACCTACGCGCACGGCAGGGCGGCGCTGGAGGCCGCGCTGGGCGCGATGATTTGATTTTGCTTATCTGAGGCCGCGCTCGGCCTTTTTGATGCCGGTCAGGTATTGCTGTTTGACGCCGTTGTTTTCTTCCTGTTGCGCCAATAAGCGCACCTGCTCGATCAATGTCCCATTGGCATATGTGGGCAGGGCAACCATCCTGCCCAGCGCATAGGCTGCCGCCCAGCGCAGCACGGTACCCTCTGCCTGGGCCATGGCGAGCAGCAGGGGGATTGCGCCCTCCAGCGCATCGGGGAATCGCGCGGCCAGGTTGCCGGCGATGCGGGCGGCCTCCCGCTGTATGCCGGGGGAGGGGCTGGCCAGGTGCTGCTGCGCAAAGGCCATCCAGTCGGGCGTTGCCCGCTCAGGCTGTGTCCGTGTGGATTCCTCTATCGCCTCCAGCAGCAGCTTGCACGCCCTGTCGTTCAGCGGCGCAGGGGCGGCCAGCAAATCGCCTATGTTGACGGCCTCCTGATCCAGGGCGGCGATCAGCCGGGCGCGCTTGTCCAAGGGCTTAAGGGCCTTGTCGTTGGCAAGGGCTTGAATATCCATCATTTCCGCACTTGGTCGATCAGCTGAAGCACGGCCTCCGTCCCATCCGCCGCCGGCGCCTGCGCCAGCGCGTCGCGCAGGGCGGGGGCCTGCTCCATCAAAGTTTGAAGCGCCGCGATCAGCGACTGGGCGGTCAACTGCTCCTGCGGCAGCACATGGGCCAGCCCGCGCTGTTCAAAGCTGCGGGCGTTTAATATCTGGTCGCCTCGGCTGGCGCTCAGCGGCAGGGGGATCAGCAGCATGGGTTTTTGAAGCGCCTGAAACTCGCACAGCGCGTTGGCCCCGGCGCGGCTCAATACCAGGTCGGCGCAGGCCAGGGCGTGGGGCAGATCCTCATTCATGAATTCGATCTGAAAGTACCCCGGCGTCCCCATCAGGGCGTCATTCAGGTTGCCCCTGCCGCACAGGTGAAACACGTCCATCATGGGCAAAATGCCGGGCAGCGCCTCGCGCAGGGTAGCGTTGACGCTTTGCGCGCCCTGGCTGCCACCCATCATGAGCAGCACCGGTCTGTCGCCTGAAAAGCCGGCGATCTTGAGGCCCCGCTCTCTGCTGCCCGCAAACAGCTGTGGCCGCAGCGGCGTGCCGGTCAGCACGCCCTTGGGGCCCAGCGCCCGGGCGCACTCGGGGAAGGTGGCCGCCACCACTTTGGCAAAGCGCGCGCTGATGCGGTTGGCAAGGCCGGGCGTCAGGTCGCTCTCATGGGCGATGACGGGCACGCCCCGCCGCCAGGCAGCCACCACCACCGGCACGGCCACAAAGCCGCCCTTGCTGAACACCACATCGGGGCGTATCTCTTTGATCAGTCGGCTGGCCAGCGCCGCGCCCCGGAGCACGCGGAAGGGGTCGGTGAAGTTGCGCCAGTCAAAGTAGCGACGCAGCTTGCCCGTGGGGATGGCATGGTAGGTGATGGGCTGATCCGCCATGATCTGCCGCTCGATGCCGTCCTTGGTGCCGATATAATGCACCTCATAGCCCTGGGTCAGCAGGTGGGGCAGCAGCGCCAGGTGCGGGGTGACATGGCCGGCGGTGCCGCCGCCGGTGAGTACGATGTGCTTCATCCGGTATCCTCAAATCGTGCGAAGTATGGTTGCCCTCAAAAATGCCGCCCGCTGGCCTATCAGCACAGCCGGCGGCAGTGGCATATCATGCCTGTGTCAATCAAATCTCCTCGGGAAAGCCCCGGGTCTCGGCCACAATGTACAGCGGGCGGCCCTTGGCCTCGTCATAGATGCGCGCCAGGTAGGCGCCCATGATGCCCAGGCCGGTCAGCACGCTGCCGCCCATCACCGCCATCAGGCTGGCCAGCCACCACAGGCCGCCGGGCTTGCCCGCGATCAACAGAATCACCAGCACCAGCGCCAGCAGCATGCCGGCGCCCAGCCAGAACAGGCCCAGCCACAGCGGCAGCTTGAGCGGCTTGTCCGAAAAGCTCATCACGCCGTCGGCGGCCAGCTTGAGCATCTTTTTGAGGGGATAGTGGGTCTCGCCGGCAAAGCGCTTGTCGCGGTCGTACAGCAGCGGCTCCTGCTTAAAGCCAGCCCAGGCGAACATGCCGCGCAGGTAGCGGGCGTGCTCGGGCATGCCGCGGATGACATCGGCCACCCGCTCGTCCACCAGACGGAAGTCGCCCGTATCTCGCGGGAAGGCGTTGTTGGTCAGCCGCTGCATCAGGCCGTAGTACAGCTCGGCCGTCTTGAGCTTAAAGGCGCTCTCGCCCGCGCGGCTGCGGCGCTTGCCGTACACCACCTGCACGCCCTCGCGCCACTTTTCGGCCATCTGGGGGATGACCTCGGGCGGGTCCTGCAGGTCGGCGTCGATGATGACCACGGCCTGGCCGGTGGCGTAGTCCAGCCCGGCGCTTACGGCGATCTGGTGCCCGCCGTTGCGGGCGAAGTGGATGACGCGCACGCTGCTGTCCTTTTCGGCCAGGGCGTTGAGCATGTCGGCTGTTTTGTCCTTGGAGCCGTCGTTGATGAAGATCAGCTCATAGGGCTCCTTCATGCCCTGCATGACCTGGGTCAAGCGGCGGTAGCTTTCGGCGATGACCGCTTCCTCGTTGTAACAGGGGATGACGACCGAATAGACTGGCTTCATCAATCATGTACTCCTTTACAGCATTTTGATCAGCATATTCTTTTGCGCGTCCATTTCCAGCGCCAGGGCCTTTTCCTTCTCAAGGGCCTTGAGCACGTCGCTGAAGCGCTTGAAGCCGATGTTCTTCTCGGCAAAGTCCGGGTACAGGCCCTGGATGTCGGCCTTTAAAATGCTGGGGTTGATGCGCTCAAAGCCGTCGGCCTTGTAGTGATCCAGCTGCTCCTTGAACAGCTGCACCCAGTTGTCCTGGTTGATCAGCTTGTCCGGCTTGTCGGCCTCGCCGTTCTCGCTTTCCATCAGCGATACCATCACGTTGTAGTTGTCGTTGCGCACCTTGATGACGCCATACTTGTCAGCCAATTTGGTCAGCAGCTTGCCAAAGGTGGCGCAGCCGTAGCTCTTCTCGTTGAAATCGGGCCGCAGGCGCAGCAGCACGCCCTTGAGCTCGCTGGCGAACATCTCGTCCTCATCCACCTGCTCGTCCAGGATGCTTTCAATCTGCTTTAACAGCGTCAGGTCGTCGCCCTGGGCATCGTCCGTCTTTTTGGTGCGCTTGGGCTGGGGGGTGCGGCGCACGGCCACCGACTCCAGGAACTGAAACTCATTGCAGGCATTGATAAAAATATTGCTGGCCACCTCGCTGCGCGAGATCCCCAGCACAAACTTGCCCATGCTCTTGAGCTTGCCTACCAGCGGCACATAATCGCTGTCACCGGAAACGATGCAGAAGCTGTCGATCAGCGGGTTGGTGTAGGCCACCTCCATGGCGTCCAGCACCAGCAAAATGTCGGCGTTGTTCTTTTGCGCTACGCCGTAGCGCAGGGAGGGAACCACGGTGAAAGTGTTGCTCAGCAGCACCTCCTTGAGGGAGTTGAACCGGTCAGAATAGCCGTAGACCTTGCCCAACAAAAAGTCGCCGCGGATTTTGACCTTCTCTAAAACATTGTTGAGGGTCTCCACCTTGGCGCCGCAGTTCTCCAGGTCGATAAAAATCGCAAATTTTGATGTACTCATTACCCCGTTGCGCAGGGCGCTGCCCCGCGCTTCCTTTATTTGTTTTGCGCACAATGCGCATAATTCAGTATAGCATATTTTGAGGGCTTTTCATAGTTGCGCCGCTGCATAAATCGGGCCCTGAGGGCCGTTGTATCAGGGGAGGACAGATTGACAGATCAACAGTTTCGTAATACAATCTTAATGAATTGGACCTTGGAGCAATCAACTGAGGAGGCATACATGATGAAGCATGCCGTTAACAAAAACCCCATTCAGCGCGCAGCGGCCCTGGCCCTGGCGCTGCTGATGCTGCTGGGCCCGCTGGTTTCCCTGGCGGAGCCCCAGCCGCCGATTGACCCGGTCAGCTTTACCTTAAGCTGGACTGGGGCCGATGGCACCCCAAAAACGCAGCAGGCCCTGCTGGTGCCCTATGCGGAATACCCCAACAGCTACTGGTTGTATGCCGATGCGGAGGCGGTGGCGCAAAATGCCCTGCTCCACATCTCGGACAACTTTGGCCAGTACCCGGGCGGCTTTTCCATCCCCAATGACCAGCCCATCGGCAACCTGATGCGCCCGGACGCGGGCACCGCGCCCGCGCCCGAGAACGCCGTGCCCGTGCAGGCGTTTGATCAGAGCGGCAATGTGCTGATGACCTACACGCTGTTCGTGTCCGGGCAGACCGACCAGCCCCTGCCGCCCACCGTGCTGCCCACCGAGGTGCCCGTTGAGACGCCCACGGATGCCCCCATTCAGGATGCCCCCGTGCGCATCTGGTATAAGAATGTGGACGGCACACAGGATGTGGCGACCCCGCAGGAGCGGACGTACCCCGCCGGCACGCATGCCGTGAACCCGGAGCCTGCGGACCTCAACCCGGCCTTCGACCCAAGCAGCGTAGCGCCCCAGCAGGTGACGGTGGACCAGAACGGCGCCAGCCCGGCGGAGTTCACGTTCTATTATCAGCCCTACCCCATCAATGACGCCACCGTGCGCATCTATTATAAGAATGCGGACGGC
>JAAZBU010000027.1 GCA_012513645.1 Clostridiales bacterium
GTGGTCAAGATCATGAAACCCGCCATCGCCCTGCTGGCCGGCATCCCTTCGGTGGTCTACGGCTTCTTCGGGCTCAAGCTGCTGGTGCCCTTCACCCGCAATACCCTGGGCGGCAATGGGCTGAGCATGTTTGTGGCCTCCATCCTGCTGGCGATCATGATATTGCCCACCATCATCCAGACCTCGGAGGCCGCCATCAACGCGGTCCCCAACTCCTACTACGAAGGCAGCCTGGCCATGGGCGCCACCCATGAGTCCAGCGTGTTTCGGGCCATCGTGCCCGCCGCTAAGTCGGGCATCGTGTCGGGCATCGTGCTGGGCATAGGCCGCGCCATCGGTGAGACCACGGCCATCCTCATGGTGGCAGGCAACCAGGCGCGCATGCCTACGGGCATCCTGTCCGGCGTGCGAACGCTGACCGTCAACGTGCTGCTGGAGATGGGCTACGCGGCCGATCTACACCGCGAAAGCCTGATTGCCACCGGCGTTGTGCTGTTTGTGATCGTCATGGCCATCAACTTCCTCTTTTCCTTTATCAACCGCAGGAGGGTCATGCAATGAGTGAAGCCACCGCAATCCTGCCGGAGGTGGATATCTCGGTACCCACCAAAAAGAGCCTGCATCTGGGGTCCCGGTTCCTCAAGGCCCTGTGCTGGGTGGCCGGCTTTGTTGCCATCGGCATCTTGCTGCTGATTGTCGCCTACATTTTGATCAACGGCGTGCCCGAGTTCTTCTACCGGGATGAGCAGGGCGCCCTGCAGTTCAAGTCGAGCCTGTTTGCCGTCAAGTACAGCAGCCGAAACCTGTCCATGCTGCCCTCCATTCTCAACACGCTGACCATGACGCTGCTGTCGCTGCTGGTATCCGTGCCCCTGGGCGTGGGCGGCGGCATCTACCTGGCGGAATACGCCAAGCCGGGCAGCAAATTGGTCAAGGCCATCCGCGTCACGGCGGAGACGCTGGCTGGCATCCCCTCCATCATCTACGCCCTGTTTGGCATGCTGGTGTTTGTGGTCACCCTCAAGATGGGCATCTCCATGCTGTCGGGCGCCCTCACCCTGGGCACCATGACGCTGCCCCTCATCCTGCGCCAGACGGAGGAAAGCCTGCTCAGCGTGCCCATGAGCTACCGGGAGGGCAGCTTCGGCCTGGGGGCCGGCAAGCTGCGCACCACCGTGCGCATCGTGCTGCCCGTGGCCATGCCGGGCATACTGGCGGCCGTGCTGCTGTCCATCGGCCGCATATCGGGCGAGACGGCGGCGCTGATCTTCACCTCGGGCACGGGCACCAGCATCGCGGGCATTGCCGACTCCGGCCGCACGCTGGCCGTCCATCTGTTCAAACTGCAGGAGGAAGGCCGCGCGGTTGGCGCATCCTTTGCCGTGGCCGTTGTGCTGCTGATTATCGTCGTGCTGATGAACGCACTGAGTTCCTACATCGCCCGCAAACTGACCAAAAAAGGCTGATCCGGCCATACGCAGAAAGGCTGACCGATGACGAACTTTGCCCAGAACTCCCGCGTAGTCCAAACGGTGGACGCAGGCGTTTGCTTTGACATACAGGATGTCAACCTGTACTACGGCTCCTTCCACGCGCTCAAGGACATTCAGATGTCCATCCCCGCCCGCCAGGTGACGGCCCTCATCGGCCCGTCGGGCTGCGGCAAGTCCACCTTGCTCAAGTCGCTTAACCGCATGAACGACCTGATCCCCGACTGCCACATCACCGGCAAGATGGAACTGTTTGGCGAGGATATCTACGCCCCGCAGATGGAAGTCAACCTGCTGCGCAAGCGGGTGGGCATGGTGTTTCAAAAGCCCAACCCCTTCCCCATGAGCATCTATGACAACATCGCCTACGGCCCGCGCACCCACGGCGTGCGCAGCAAGGTAAAGCTGGACGCCATTGTGGAGCATTCCCTGCGCAAGGCAGCCCTGTGGAACGAGGTGAAGGACACCCTTAAAAAGAGCGCCATGGCCATCTCCGGCGGCCAGCAGCAGCGGCTGTGCATCGCCCGCTGCTTTGCCGTGCAGCCCGAGGTGATCCTGATGGACGAGCCCACCAGCGCGCTCGACCCCATCTCCACCAGCAAGATCGAAGACCTTGTACTCGAAATGAAAAACGAGTATACTATCGTCATCGTAACACATAATATGCAGCAGGCCGCCCGTATTTCCGACTTGACCAGCTTTTTCCTGTTGGGGGAGATGATCGAGATGGGCAACACCGACAGGCTGTTCTCCAACCCCACGGACAAGCGGACAGAGAACTACATCACGGGGAGGTTTGGCTGATGAGAAGCCACTTTGACGAACAACTGCACAGGCTCAATGAGGAAATGATCCACATGGGCAGCCTGATTGAGCATGCCATCGAGCAGGCCTGTGTGCTGATGGTCAGCCGTGACGCCGAGGAGGCCCGCGCGGTCATTGCCCGCGACACCGAGGTAGACCGCAAGGAGCGCGAGATCGAGACCCTGTGCCTGCGGCTGATATTGATGCAGCAGCCCGTGGCGCGGGATCTGCGGCTGATCAGCAGCGCGCTGAAGATGATCACCGACATGGAGCGTATAGGCGACCAGGCCGCGGACATCGCGGAGATCATCTCCATGCCCGTCAAGGGCCAGCGCTACATATACCCGGAGCTGCTGCAAAAGATGGGCCAGGCCGCAGGCCAGATGGTCAACCGCGCGGTGGACGCCTTTGTGCGCCGCGATGTGGAGCTGGCACACGATGTCATCGAATCCGATGACGTGGTGGACGCCTTCTTTACCGATGTCAAGAAGGAGCTGCTGCAAACCATGAAAAAGCATACGGACTTCGGCATGCAGCTGCTGGACGCGCTGATGATCGCCAAATACCTGGAGCGTATCGGCGACCATGCCTGCAACATCGCCGAGTGGGTGGAGTATGCCGTCACCGGGATCTATAAAGGGGACAAGCTCTGATGATTTATTCCGTTGAGGACGATCAGTCCATCCGCGACCTGGTGCTGTACGCGCTCAAACAGTCAGGCTTTGAGGCCGAGGGTTTTGCCGAAGGGCAGTCCTTCCGCGAGGCCGTGCAGCGCGAGATTCCCGAGCTGGTGCTGATGGACCAGATGCTGCCCGGCGTGGACGGCGAGACGCTGTTGCTGGAGCTGCGCCACAACCCGCGCACGGCGCATGTGCCCGTCATCATGCTGACCGCCAAGGGCAGCGAGATGGACAAGGTGCGCAGCCTGGACAACGGGGCGGACGACTACCTGGTCAAGCCCTTTGGGGTGATGGAGCTGTTAAGCCGCGTAAAGGCCGTGCTGCGGCGCGCCGCCCCGCAGGAGGAATTGCGCCGGCTGGAGATCGGCACCCTGTCCATGGACCTGGATCGTCACCTCGTGCAGTCGGACGGCGAATCCGTCGCCCTGACCAACAAGGAGTACGAGCTGCTCAAGTGCCTGATGCAAAACCCGCAGATCGTGTTCACCCGCGAGAAGCTGCTGGACTTGGTGTGGGACATCACCTACTACGGCGACACCCGCACGGTGGACGCTCATATCCGCTCGCTGCGGCAAAAGCTCAAGCAAAACGCCGCCCTCATCGGCACGGTGCGCGGCGTGGGCTACCGGCTGGAGGTAGAGGCCTGATGAACGCAAGAGGTAACCTGACTGAATGAAGAAACGCATTTTTATCGGCCTGATCATGATATCGCTGCTGACCGGCCTGCTGTTTACGCTGGTGGTGGGCGCCGTGCTACCCATCTCCGCCCAGCGGCGGGTCATCGATAGCCTGCAGCAGGAAGCGGCGCTGATTCGCACCCGCATGCCGGCCGAGGGCGCGTCGGCGGATTTTCTGAATCGCCTGATTACCGACAGCCGCATCACCTGGATCGCCGCCGACGGCCATGTGCACTACGACCACCCCGCCGATGCGCAGACCATGGAAAACCATGCCAACCGGCCCGAAGTGATCCAGGCGCTGGCAAGCGGCCGGGGCAGCGCGGTGCGCCACTCACAGACCCTGGGGCAGGATATGATGTACTACGCCCTGCGCCTGGAGGATGGCAGCGTGCTGCGCCTGGCGGCGCCCGTGCAGGTGACCCGCCTGCTGTTCAGCGACCTGCTGCCGTGGCTTGGCGTCTGCCTGGCCTTGTGCCTGGTCGCGGCGCTGCTGATCGCCCGCCTGCTGACCACAGATTTAACCCGCGCCATCGCCGACATCAACCTGGACGCGCCCGAGGAGGTGGACACCTTTGAGGAGCTGTCCCCCCTGCTGACGCGCATCAGCCAGCAAAACCAGCGCGGCCACGAGCAATTGAACGCCCTGGCGCAAAAGCAGCAGGAGATGGATACCCTGATTGACGGCATGTCTGAGGGATTCATGGTGCTGGATGCGCGCCGCCGGGTAATCACCATCAATCGCAGCGCTGCCGCCATGCTGGCCGTGGACCCCGGCGAGGCCTTGGGCAAGACGCTGCCCGAGATCAGCCGCAGGCCGGAGATATTGCAGCTGTTGCAGGAGATGGACCGCGCCGGCGAGGCCGCAGTCACCATGCCGTGGGACCTCAAAAGCTACGCCATCAACGCCAGCGCCATCCAGGATGCGCAGGGCGCGGTGCTGCTGCTGCGGGATGTGACCGAGCGCGTGGAGGGCGAGAACATGCGCAAGCGCTTCACCGCCAACGTATCCCACGAGCTGCGCACGCCGCTGACCACCATCTGCGGCTACTCCGAGATGCTGCAAAGCGGCATGGTCAAGCCCGGCGACGAGCAGGAGTTCTTCGCCCGCATCGCCAGCGAGAGCAAGCGCATGCTGGCGCTGGTGGAGGACATCCTGCGCCTGTCCCGGCTGGACGAGGGCCACCCCGGCGGGCAGTACAAGCGCGTCAGCCTGTGGGAAATCGCCCAGGACGCGCTGGCCTCGCTGACGCCTGCCGCCGACAAAAAGGAAGTATCCCTGCACCTGCGGGGCGACAAACTGAGCATCATGGGCGACCCGACGCTGCTGAGCGAATTGGTCTCCAACTTAGTGGACAACGCCATCAAGTACAACCGCATCGGCGGCCGGGTGGATGTGAGCATCCTGCCCGCCAAGGATGGGGTGAACCTGGTGGTGCAGGACAACGGCATCGGCATCGAGCGCAGCCAGCAGGACAAGATATTTGAACGCTTCTACCGCACAGATAAAAGCCGCAACAAGGATACCGGGGGCACCGGCCTGGGGCTGTCCATCGTCAAGCACAGCGCCGAATACCACCGCGCCACCCTGCGGGTGGACAGCGAGGTGGGCCTGGGCACCACGATCACCGTCACCTTCCCCACCACCCAGCCGCCAGCGCCTGTGGATGATAAGCGCGCGAAGAAAAAGAGCCGCATCGACAAAAAGCCCGCAGACACGGATAAGAAGGGCAAGAAGGACAGGGCAGACCAGTAGCTCGCCAACAGGTAAAGAACCGGGCCGGACAATGCGTCCGGCCCGGTTTTTGTGGTGTGTTATTTCTTGGGAAGCAGCTTTTCCTTGAGCTTGCGGACCTCCTGATAGAGGTTGTCCGGCAGCAGGCCGATGACCACCAGCGCCACCGCCACGATGAGCAGCAGCGTCATCATAAAGCCCGACCGCGGGAAGATCTTCATCAGCAGCCACAATACAAACAGGATAGCACCCAGCCCAAGCTCCTTGCGGGTTTTGTTCATTGCGATATACCTCCTTCTCGTCAACGTATGCTCATAGTAGCGCAATCACTAATTCAGGACAAGTATCATCTCGCCTTTTTTACAGAAATCACTTGTGTATCAGCCGGTACAGAGTCATGCTCCCCGCCTCATGCTCTGTCGCTGTTTCTATGTGTTTTTGCCTTAGTGTTTCCCACACATCAAACAGCAACGCAGCAGCCGGCTCGTCAGACGTCAATAGATAATCCGCCTTATCTAAACTGTCAATTGTTGTGGAGTGAAGGGAATAGCATACCCTGCCTGTATTCAGGCTGAGTGCGCGGCCTTTGCTGAACGCAACCGGCTGATGAACAGGCACCATCTCCCTGATATAGCGATACATCGTTTTAGCATCCTCAGAATAGGCGCCATCGGGCACTTGCCTTTCAGCCTTCATATTTCCATATGCCTGCCGCACCGATGCGATTATGACCGTCAGACAAACCAATCCAAGCAGGGCTGCTTTGACGTAGAACCATGCCTTCCCTGTCCAAGCGATCGCGTACCTGCGGGTAAACCAACGATACACCCACTGAACTCCCTTGATAGAAAACAGTAGCATAAAAGGCACCACATTGAGAATATATCGCAACCCCTGCTCATACGGCAACAAGACAACAAACGCCATAGTCCCTATCATATATATTGCCGCAGGGAACTCTCTTTGCCAACATGATGTTATTCCAATGAGAACTGCTGCCAATACAGCATATACCACAAAGGCGCCTCCGTGGGCGAAGGGCAGCATGGTCATAACAAAGCCGCGAATTAGATAGATATAATATAAGACATTGCGTGCAATTCCCCCTGGGGTGATCGTCAACGCATCGGAAGCCTGCGTTTTTGCATAAGGCAAAAAAGAACCTACGGCTACATACAACAGGAGAAAAGCCAGATATGGCAGGCACTGATAGAGCGCATGCAACATGTTCTGTTTCTTGGTGCCAACAGCCGTATCAAAAGTTTTTTGACGCCTGTACCAGCCATAAAAAATATGGCTCACCAGCAAAACTGCAAGCAACACCATGCCTGCATATCGGATAATATAGGCAGCATACATGGCAATCCCCAAGGCGATGGCTGCACTCCATTGCCTTGGTCGCCCCGTACTGTTTTGCGCAAGAAAAAAGTCCATCAGCAGCAACGACATGCTTGATAACAGCGCAAAGGGGATGTCCGTCAAGATTTCGTTGCACATAACAAGAAGGGCAGGATTTGCGCAAAAAACCAACGAGGCGACAAACGCGATGCCCCTGCTGAACCGTCTGCGGAAAAACAGATATAACACCACGCCCCACAGGATAAGGCTGACTGCTGCGAGCACCTTATAGTAGATCAAACTGCTGAACTGGTCAAAATCAAAGCCCACAATCCGATGGACCGCCGATAAAAGCAAAGAATAGCCCCAAACATAGGTAACAGGCCCGTCTGCCGAAACAATCTGTCCATTCTGGACGATCTGGTTATTGAAAGTACCCTGATCCAGCGCTATGCCTTGCGATAGATAAACGGAGAAATCATCCCCCCAATTATGACCATGAGCCAGTGTGAAGAAAAGCAGGGATGCTGAAATCACTATCAGCGCCAACACACATAAGCCATCCGGCCAAGCAAGAGGTTTACGTTGGTTTGTCATTGCTCCCTCCCCTGATCAGCGTCTGATCGCTAACCACGGGGATTGTATCATGTATGGTGAACAGCCAACAAGGCATTCCACGCTCCACCGGTCACGAGCCGCAAAGACGGTCGGCTTATGCAATTACCGCAGCACCTTGCTGAGGAACTCCTGCGTGCGGTGGCTGCTGGGGTGGCCGAAGATCTGCTCGGGCGTGCCGGCCTCCTCAATCAGCCCTTCATCCATAAAGAGCACGCGGCTGGATACCTCGCGGGCAAAGCCCATCTCGTGGGTGACGATGATGGAGGTCATGCCGTTCTCCACCAGGCCCTGGATGACGGCCAGCACCTCGCCCACCATCTCCGGGTCCAACGCGCTGGTGGGCTCGTCAAACAGCATCACCTCCGGGTCCATGGCCAAAGCGCGCACGATGGCCAGGCGCTGCTTCTGCCCACCGGACAGCCGCCGGGGGTGCTCGTCCCGCTTGTCATACAGGCCCACGCGGTTCAACAGCTCCAGCGCGTACTGGTCCATCTCCTGCTTGCCGCGCTTGCGCAGCATCACGGGCGCCAGCGCGACATTTTCCTTCACCGTCAGGTGGGGGAAAATATTGAAGTGCTGAAACACCATGCCCATCCGCTGGCGGTGGCGGTCGATATCAACGCCCTTGCCGGTCAGGTCCACCCCATGGAAGATCACCTGCCCGGAGGTGGGCATCTCCAACAGGTTGAGGCAGCGCAAAAAGGTGGACTTGCCCGAGCCCGACGGCCCGATCACCGAGATGACCTCCCCCTTCTCCACCTTTTCGTTGATGCCGCGCAGCACCTGAAGGTCTCCAAATTGTTTGGTCAGATTGACAACTTCAATCACCGGCTTTCAGCCTCCTCTCCAGCATGGCAATCAGTTTGGACAGCGAGAAGGTCAGCGCAAAGTAAATGACGCCCACCACCAATAGCGGCTCGATGACCAGAAACAGGTTGCCCCGGATGACATTATACTGCGTCATGAGGTCTCCGACAAAGAAGGTGGAGGCCAATGACGTTTCCTTGATCACGGCGACAAACTCGTTGCACAGCGCGGGCAGAATATTGCGCACGGCCTGGGGCAGCACGATGCGCGTCATGGCCTGCCCGGCGCTCAGCCCCAGCGTGCGCGCTGCCTCGGTCTGCCCAAAGTCCACCGCCTCGATGCCCGCGCGCACGATCTCGCACACATAGGCCGACGAGTTGAAGATCAGCGCGATGGTGATGCTGACAAACTTGCTCAGGTTGAGCATGGGCAAAAGCTCGGGCAGCATGAAATAGAAGAAATACAGCTGCAGCAGCAGCGGCGTGCCGCGCACCACCTCCACATAGGCGGTGGCCAGCGCGCGCACCAGCGCGTGGCGCGAGCGGCGCATCAGCGCCAGCAGCGAGCCGAACACCGTGCCGCCCAGCACCGTCAGCAGGCTGAGCAGCAGCGTATAGCCCAGCCCCTGCACAAACAGGAAGCCATAGCGGCTCATGACCTTGCCCAGGTTGGGCACCATGTTGGTAAACATCAGTTGACCGCCTCCTCTGCCAGCGCCCGGGCACCTGCCACGGCCCGCAGCACGTCATCCGCCGTGACGGCATAGGGCAGGCACGCCATGTCCGGCTGGCCGACCGCGGCGCGCAGGCCGGCGATGACGGCGGCGTCCTCCTGCTCGATGCCCATCTCCCCCAGGCTGCACGGCGTACCCAGCGCCCGCAGCAGGCTCAGCAGCGCCTTCGCCTTGTCCATTTGCTCATCCAGCACCAGTTGCACCAGCGCGCCCCAGCCCACGGCATCGCCGTGCAGCACCTGCTGCATGGCCGGCAGATGCTCCATCGCGTAGTACAGCGAGTGGGCCAGCGCGCCGTTAAACTGCTCGCGCACCAGCAGCGACACATACCCCACCGTCACGATGCTGGTGAGCGCCGCCAGCTCCAGCGCCGGGCTGACGATGCCCGCCCTGTTGTCCGCCAGCGCCTGCGCGCCGGATGCAGCCAACGGGGCCCACAGCCCCTGGGCCAGGGCAACCCCCATGCTGTCCGCCTGGGTAAGGGCCTGGCTCCTGGCGCTGAAGGGCGTCTCCACATGCTTGGCCAGGCTGTCGCCCAGGCCCGCGCGCAGGTACTGCCACGGCGCCGCCGCCATGACATCCATATCAATATAGGCATGCACGGGCGGATGGCTGAGGAACAGGAAGCGGTCAAACGCCCCATCCGGGTGATACATCACGCTCAGCGCGGTTACTGCGGCGCAGGTGGCGGCGATGGTGGGCATGGCGAACACCGGCAGCCCCGCCAGCTCCCCCGCGGCCTTGGCGATGTCGATGGCCTTGCCGCCGCCCATGCCGCAGATCATCTGCGCCCCGGCATCCCGGGCGGCCTGGGCGGTCTGCTGCGCCTGCGCCATGCTGCACGGCGGGCCAACCACCAGCCGGCCCACGATATGAAGGCCTGTGCCCCGGATGGCCGCGATCAGGCGCGCCTCCCCGGCCAGCAGGGCATTGTGCCCGCCAATCAGCATCACGCGCTGACCATGGGGCAGCGCAGCCCGGGCAAAGGCCGTGTACGCGCCCACACCCGCGGTATAGGGCGTCAGCACCACCTGCTGCACGGCCGCCATCACGCGGTCACCAGCGTTTGCAGCCGCTCCAGCGCCTGGGCCAGGGTGCGCTGCTCGCGGGCAAAGTGCAGCCGGATGTACTCGCCGCCCCCCTCACGGAAGAAGCTGGAGCCCGGCACCGCGGCCACGCCGATGTGCTTGATCATCCACTCGCAAAAGGCCGTATCATCCATGCCGGCAAACTTGGGCCGCGCCAGAAACTCTCCGATATCCACCATCACAAAGTAGGCGCCCTGCGGGTCGTTGTGCGAAAGGCCGATGCGGTCCAGCCCCTGCAAGAAGAAGTCCTTCTTCTGCGTGTAGAGGGCCTGCAGGCCCAGATAATAATCGCGCCCAAACTTCAGCCCGGGCAGCGCCGCTGCCTGCAGGGGGGCCGCCGCGCCGATGGTGAGGAAGTCGTGCACCTTGCGCGCCGCGTCCACCACCTCGGGGTTGCCCATCAGGTAGCCGATGCGCCAGCCGGTGATGGAGTACGTCTTGCTCAGTGAGCTGCACGTGATGGCCCGCTCCCGCATGCCGGGCAGCACCGCGAAGTGCGTGTGCACATGCGGGGCGTAGATGATGTGCTCGTACACCTCGTCGGTGATGACAAAGCAGTCGTATTGCTCGGCTAGGCTGCCGATGTACAGCAGCTCCTCCCGGGTGAACACCTTGCCGCAGGGGTTGGCCGGGTTGCACAGGATGATGGCCTTGGGCCGCTGGCGGAAGGCGGCCTCCAGCTTCTCGCGGTCGATGGGGTAATCCGGCGGCGTCAGCGGCACATAGATGGGCTCAGCGCCCGACAGGATGGCATCCGCGGCGTAGTTTTCATAGAAGGGGCTGAAGACCACCACCTTGTCCCCCGGGTTGCACACGGCCATCATCGCGCAGATCATTGCCTCGGTGCCGCCGCAGGTGACCAGCAGCTCGGTCTCTGGGTCCACCTGCTGGCCGGAAAACATGGCGTGCTTGTCCGCCAGCGCCTGGCGAAAGTCCTCCGCGCCGTAGGTGACCGCATACTGGTGCGGCCCCGCCCAGGCGATTTCGGCTAGGGCCTGCATCAGCTCCTGGGGCGGATCAAAGTCCGGAAAGCCCTGGGAAAGGTTGATCGCGCCGTGGGCATCGCTGATGCGGGTCATGCGGCGGATGACGGATTCGGTGAAGCGGCCGACACGCTGGCTGAGGCTAGGCATAGGGTCCTCCTGTGTGCATAATCATTCAACCGGGCTGTCGCAGTATAACACGGGATTTGTTCTTTGTACAGTGCTTTTATTCTCTTTATTAGCACGAATCTCCATTTTTGTTTCTTCAATAGGATTTGAATATTTTATCATAAATAGGTATTGACATGCGCCGCCGATGGTGTTATCGTGTCGCCATTCCAAAGAATAAAGGAGGTCTTTCCCAATGAAACACTCGGCACAAAAGAGGCTCTGCGTACTGACCGCGCTGTTGATGGCGCTGATGATGGCGGCGCTGCCTATCCAGGCCGCCGAGGTGAACCGATTGGGCAAGATCAAGTCCGAAGGCAAGATCATCATGGTCACCTCGCCCGACTACGCGCCCTACGAGTTCCTCGACCAGCAGGGCAACCCGGTGGGCGCCGACATCAGCCTGGGGCATTACATCGCGGAGCAACTGGGGGTGGAGCTGGTCATCGACCCCATGGACTTTGATACCGTGCTGGCCGCCGTGGTCACCGGCAAGGCCGATATGGCCCTGGCCGGGATGGTGCCCAAGGACGAGCGCAAGGAGACCATGGACTTCACTGATGTCTACTACAACGACGGCGACCAGTGCATCGTGATCCTCAAGGACAACGCGGGCACCCTCAAGGCGCTGACGGATTTTGCCGGCAAAACCGTGGCCGCCCAGAACGGCACTTTGCAGCAGCAGTTAGTCACGGAGCAGCTGCCCGGCGCGGCGATGGAGCCTATCGTCAAGATTCCCGACGCCATCATGATGGTGATGAGCGGCAAGGTGGCCGGCGTGGCGCTGGCCAGCGTGGTGGCCGACCAATATGTGGCCAACTATCCGGATCTGGTCATCTGCGAGAGCCGGTTTGACTACACCTCCCTGGGCGTGGCCATCGGCGTGCCCAAGGACAACCCCGAGCTGCTGGCCGCCCTCAACGACATCGTCAAGGATGTGGTGGACAACGGGCTGTACTTCCAGTGGATGGAAGAGGCCGTGGAGCTGAGCAACAGCCTGAGCCAATAATACAATCCTTCAGTTATACTTGCTTTCGTATCACCAAGACTAGAATCCTTTGAACAGCAAAAACCGGAGAGCCGCGCGCGGCCTCCGGCTTTTGCTTATATACTGAGTATCATCCTAAACGAGAACGTTAACGCGAGGATGGACGCAGGATTTTTCGGCTGCGTGAAGCCGAGTGAGGGAAGCGTAGCAGCGCTACGCTGACCGAGAAAGGCAATGTGCAGGCGGAAAAAGACAAGTCCCATCAACGCGTTAAGGTTTGAGTTTAGGATTAGCCCATCTTGCGCACCAGCGCGTCCGTCACCGTCTTAAGGAAGGCGCGGGTATCGTCGCTCTTCACCTTGCCCTGTTCATCCAGCAGCGCCATCACGTTGCCCACATAGGCCTCGGGCTGCTGCACCGGCTGAATATTGAGGAAGGTAAGCACCTGGCGCAGGTGATGGTTGGCACCAAAGCCGCCGATGGCGCCCGGCGATACGCTGACAATGGCGGCGGGCTTGCCGTTCCACTTGTTCTGCCCATAGGGGCGGGAGGCCACGTCCAGCGCGTTTTTGATGACGGCGGGAAAGCTGCGGTTGTATTCCGGCGTGGCAAAAATGAAGGCGTCGTAGCCCTCGATCTCCTTGCGGAAGGCAGCGTAGCTCTCGGGCGTGGTGCCCTCGTCGTCAAAATCCTGATTAAACAACGGCAAATGGCCGATGGGGATCAACTTGCCCTCGTAGCCCTCGGGCAGCAGGGACAGCATCGCCTCGGCGATGTTTTTGGTAAATGAAGCCTTGCGCAGGCTGCCGACAATGATACCGATCTTCTTAGACATGGGGTTCTTCCTTTCTTGCTGTAGCGCCCTGTCTGTCAGGGCCTGAGCAGGATATACCCCGGAAGATCAACCCCCAAACATCCTTGCGCGCGGCACGCCCACTCCCCTATTTCACCCGCCCTTTGGTGATCAGCACCGGCATGCCGGAAATGCCCAGATCGTCCGGCAGCGCCTGGTCCGAGCGCTCCTTCAGCAGATCCAGGGCGGCTGTCAGCTGCGCCCCCTCATCAGCCGTCAGCGCATCGGCAAAGCCCTGCTCAGCCTCCCGCTTCATGGCGTCCAGCCGGCGGGCATTTCGCCAGCCATTGCGCACGGCCCCGCCCCAGAACCAGCCGATGGTTTCAACCTCCGCCAGCCCAATGCGATGCATGGCATCGGGTACCTCCACGGCGGCACCCATGCTGCGGCCCGCCGTCATGTACAGGTTGAGGGCGCGGTTTTCCGCATCGGTCAGGCCGGGCACCCAGGTGGTATAGGCGGTGTAGACCGGCTCCATCGCGCACACCCAGCCGCCGGGCCTGCACACCCGCTGCATCTCACGCAGCACGGCAGCCTTATCGTCAAATACCTCCAGCACAATGTGGCTGGTCACCACGTCAAACGCGCCATCCTCAAAGGGCAGGTGCCCCATGTCCCCCTGCACGAAGCGAATCGGCAGCCCGGCCTGCTGGGCCAATTCCTCCGCCGCCGCCAGCAAGGCGGGGTCAATGTCCATCCCGGCGACCTGCGCCCCCGGGATGCCCGCCAGCATCCGGGTAAAAAAGCCGGTGCCGCAGGCTACATCCAGCACGCGCACCGGCCCCGCGACAGGCAAAAACGCCTCGTACACCTTGCCCAACAACGCCGGGTTGGCAAAGCCCTTTGCCCGCGATATTTCCAGGTGCTCCACGCTGTATTGCCCCCAGCCGTCAGCCATCCGCTTCCTCCGTCGCGTGGTCGATGCATCCCTTGAGCATCAGGTGCACGTGGTCATCGGCAATGGTGTAAAACACCATCTTGCCCTCGCGGCGGGCGGTGACCAGCTTGTTTTCCCGCAGGCGGCGCAGCTGGTGGCTGACGGCCGACTTGCTCATCTTCAGCGCGGCCGCCAGATCGCACACGCACATCTCGTGCCGGTCCAGCGACCAGAGGATCTTGAACCTTGTGCCATCCCCCATCACCTTGAAGAAGGTGGCCGCGTCGGCAAACACGCCTTCCTCAGGCATGGCATCCACCACCCGGCGCACCACATCCTCATGGATGATGCTGCACCCGCACTGATCTTCCCGGTCTATGCGCGCCATGCGATCCCTCCTGTTCCTGTGCCCATCCTACCATCGGGCGCAGGCGGCGTCAATCTGCCCGAAACGGGGCGCTCCCTGCCTGCCTTTATTTTGAACTTCAAACGAAAAATGGTTGCCAAATTGAACAAATTGGGATAGACTGTTCGGTATTCTGGGGGAGGAGGGGCATGCATGGCGGTGGCATGGGTCACAGGCGCATCCAGCGGTCTGGGGCTGCATACAGCCAGGGCTCTGTGTGCCGCGGGATGGCAGGTGGTGGGCGGCGCGCGCAGCCTTTCCGCTGAGGAGCAGCCCGGCCTGCTGCACCTGCCCCTGGATGTGACGGACGATGGTAGCATCGCTGCCTTTGTGCGCGAGGCCACCGCCCGCTACGGCGCGCCCGATGCTCTGGTCAACGCGGCCGGCGTGCTGCTGATCGGCGCCTGCGAGGATTATGCCGCCCAGGAGCTGCAGCGCGTGATGGACGTCAACTTCCTGGGCATGGCCCGCATGGTGCGCGCGGCGCTGCCGCTGATGAAGGAGCGGGGCCGGGGGCGCATCGTGACCTTTTCCTCCGTCAACGGCCTGCTGGCCACCCCCTTCCAGGGGGCCTACACGGCCAGCAAGCACGCGGTGGAGGGGTACAGCGAGGCGCTGTTGATGGAGGTACGCCCCCACGGCATCCAGGTGATGATTGTGGAGCCGGGCGACCACCGTGGCGGGCAGGAGAAGTACCGCGGCCGCAGTGCACACTGCAGCGCAGGCTACCTGGCCGCCCGCGACCGGGCCGCAGCCGTCATCGCCCGGGATGAAGCCGCGGGCAGCGACCCCGCCCGCCTGGGCAACCGCGTCGCCCGTGCCTTGGCCCGCCGGCGCATGCCCGCGCGGCTGCGTGTGGCCAAGCCCAGCCAGCACATGGCCGTCATTCTGCACGACCTGCTGCCCACCGGCCTGTTTACCCTGCTGTTGGGCACATACTACGGCGTTAGCAGAAGAAAGTGATGCCTGAATTCGGAATGCGGAATATTCCATCCGAGCCGCCCGATTTCACTTATGGCTCTGCGAGCCCCCCAAGCCCTGACGCGACTTGTTCCGACATCCATTCCGAATTCCGAATTTCTCATTCCGAATTGGTCTGCATCACCCAATGCCCGATTGCCCATAAGGAGGAACCCCATTGTCACGCATTGATATTTCCGCCCGCAGCGAGGCGCTTCGCAGGGATATGACCATGGCCAACCTCTTCGCCATTACTGTCAGCGAGGGCGATATGATCGCCGCCCACTGGCTGGGGGGCGACGAGGAAAAATCGCTCACCTTTGCCCAGATGCGGGAGAAGGCGATGGACTATGGCGCCTTGTTGCGCCGGGCCATCGGCGAGGAGCACCGCGGCCGCTACGTCGCCATCCAAATGGAGACCTCCTGGCAGTGGTTCCCCACCTTCTGGGGGTTGATGGCGGCGGGGTATCAGGCCATCCTGCTGGACGCGACGCTGCCTGACGAGATGACCCGGTACATGCTGGAGCAGTCCGGCGCGGCCGCCCTGATCGTCAAAAGCAGGCGCGACCTGCCCGCAAAGTATGTGCAGGTGCTGCATGAGGACCTGTTCGCGGCGCCGGCCAGCCCGGGCTTTGAGCCGCGCTTTGGCAGCCAGGTGGCGCTGTGTACCAGCGGCACCACGGCCACCAGCCGCATCTTTGTGTACGATGAGGAGGCCATCTGCCACCAGGTTTTGAACAGCGAGCTGCTGTACAACGCCAACCGGCGCATCATCTCAGGCTCGCCCGAGCGCTCCCTGGCCTTTTTGCCCTATCACCACATCTTCGGCTTCATGGTCAACCTGCTGTGGAGCAACTTCATCGGCTTTGAAACCGTCTTTATCAAGGACCGCGCCCCCGAAACCATTCTGGGCACGTCCCGCCGGTTCAAGATCACCTTTTTGTGCGCGGTGCCGCTGCTGGCCAACAGCCTGTCGGTATCCCTCAACAAGAAGGTGGCGCAGGAAGGGCGCAAGAAGCAGGCCGCCTTCAAGTTTGCCCGCGGGCTGAGCCTGCTGATACAGCGCATCAACCCGGAGTTTGGCATGGATTTTGCCCGCAACGTGCTGTTTAAGGACGTGGTGGCCAAGATCCTGGGGCCGGACGTGCGCTGCGTCATTCTGGGCGGCAGCCACACCCCAGAGGAGCACATGCGCACCATTTCGGCGCTGGGCTACTACACGATCTCGGGCTTTGGCATGACGGAAACCGCCATCACCTCGGTGGAGACCTCCATGCACCTGAAGACGCGCACCTCGGGCTCGGTGGGCCGGCCGCTGAGCAGCGCGGAGTACCGCGTACAGTCGGACGGCAAGCGCTCCAACTCGGGCGAGATGTACATCCGCGGCAAGTCGGTGCACACCGGCCGCCTGCAGGATGGGCAGCTGATCGGGCCCGACCTGGATGCCGAAGGCTGGTACAAGACCGGGGACATCGTGCGCCTGGAAAAGGGCATGCGCATGTATGTGGAGGGCCGCAGCAAGGACGTCATCATCAACGAGTCGGGCGAGAACGTGTACCCCGACGAGATCGAGGACAGCTTCGGCCTGCTGGACGGCGTGGACCAGTACTGCGTGCTGGGCATCAAAAATACCGGCGTCAGCCGCATCAACCGCCTCAAGCGCCGCCGCCACGCCAACCCCAACTACGAGGACATCACGCTGGTGCTGAGCGTGGGCGACCGCTACCGCGACGATGCCTTTTTAACCGACCTCATGCGCCAGGTGGCCGGCCTGAACAACCGCCTGCCCGTGCTCAAAAAGGTGACCCGCGTGCTGGCCACGCCCGAGCGCTTCCAGACCGCCAACGGCATCAAGGTGAAGCGCCTGGCCCTCAAGGACATCATTGAGAATAAAAAGATCGCCTACCGCGACCTGGACCTGAAGACCGGCGCCGGCCCCATCCGGGATAGCGTGCCCATCGTCAACGAGGAGGCCGCGCCCAAGGGCCTGGAGGCCGAGGAAATCCGCCAGAAGGTGCGCCGCGTATACGCCGAAACCTTGCAGATATCCCCCGAGGGGCTGGATGACAACGCCCACTTCATCAACGACCTGGGCGGCGACAGCCTGCAGGTGTTAAGCCTGTCGCTCAAGGTGGAAGAGCTGTTTGGCGTGCTGATCCCCGTGGAGGAGTACGGCCTGTGCACCACCGTGAACGACCTGACCCGCCTGCTGGAGGACAAGGTGTCGGGTGCCGGCGAAAAGAAGCAGGAGGAGCGCAAGGCAGGCCAGGTGGCCCCCATCACGGATTTCACCCAGAGCCCGGAGTTTCAGGAGTTCTACGCCCGCCAGCAGGCCCTGCTGGGCGCCGGGATGGAGAACCCCTACTTTGTGGCCCATGACTCGGCGCTGAGCAACACCAGCCTGATGGCCGGGCACGAGGTGCTCAACTTCGGCAGCTACAACTACGCCGGCATGAGCGGCCGCAAGGAAGTGCAGGAGGCCGCCAAGGCCGCCGTGGACAAGTACGGCACCTCTGCCTCGGGCAGCCGCCTGCTGGCCGGCGAAAAGACCCTCTACCAGCAACTGGAGAGCGAGCTGGCCAGCTGGAAGCGCACGGAGGCCGCGCTGGTGCTGGTGGGCGGGCACTCCACCAACGTCACCTTTGTGGGCAACTTCTGCGGCAAGGATGACCTGATCGTGTACGACGCCCTGGCCCACAACAGCATCGACCAGGGCTGCCGCCTGTCGGAAGCCACCGTCAAGCCCTTCCCCCACAACGACTATGAGGCGCTGGACAGCATCCTCAAAACCCAGCGCGACAAGTTTGCCAAGGTGTTGATCATCATCGAAGGCGCCTACTCCATGGACGGCGATATCGCGCCGGTGCCGGAGTTTATCAAGCTGAAAAAGAAATACGGCTGCTTCCTGATGGTGGATGAGGCCCACTCCACCTGCGTCATCGGCAAGACCGGCGGCGGCGTGGACGAGTACTTCGACCTGGCCCCCGGCGACATCGACATCAAGATGGGCACCCTGTCCAAGGGCCTGGGCACCTGCGGCGGCTACCTGGCCGGCACCAAAGCCATGATCGACTACCTGCGCTACAACCTGCCGGGCTTCGTTTTCTCGGTGGGCATCTCGCCGCCCCTGGCCGCCGCCACGCTGGAGGCCATCCGCCTGATGCAGGAGGATCATACCATCATGGCGCGTATGGAAGACAACATCAACACCTTTGTCAGCGAGGCCCACAAGCGCGGCATGAACACCTGCCTGGCCGGGCACACCGCCATCATCCCCATCATGGTGGGCAAGGATGAGGACGCCTTCCTGCTGAGCAACATGCTGCGCCACAAGGGCGTGTTTGTGCCCCCGGCGGTGTACCCCGCCGTGCCCCGCGGCAAGGCGCGCCTGCGCTTCTGCGTAATCGCCGACCACCACCGCGAGGAAATCATCCAGGCGCTCGATAAACTGCAGGAGGCTGCCCAGGAGGCGGGCATCCAGCTGCCGGCGTAGCAATTACCTCAACACACCAAATCAAAACCACCGGCTGAGCCGGTGGCAGCCCATCAACAAACCTCCCTGCATATCAAGCGGGGAGGTTTGTTGCGAAAAGAAGTCATCAAAAACCAAAAGGGATTTCTGCTTCGCTTGTCGAATAGAAGTACTAATACTCTATCTGTCCGCAGCTTCCTATACTATACATCACTTTCAGAAAAATAATCTCCGTCAAGTTTTCTGATCGTATATTTCATGACCGGCGATACGCCCAGCTCATTTTCTATCATCAATCTTGCGAGCATTTTTCCATCTACCAAAACAATGGTTGCCCCATAAGCTCTGTTCTCCGCATAATTTTTTGCATCTTTTGAAAACTGTGCAGTCGTGATGAAGAGCCCCTTGCTCGCACCTTGTCCTGCCAATGCCCCAACAAATTTTTGAATCTCAGGGCGACCTACAGTCATACCAATATCCCAGCGCTTTGCCTGTATGTAAATACTGCTAAAGCCTAATTTATCCTCACGGATTATTCCATCAATCCCCTCATCGTTAGTTTTTCCAACCACCTTTCCAGCATCATCAAATGCACCACCGTATCCCATTTTTATCAGCAGCTGTACAACCAATCGTTCAAAAAATGTTGGTGTCTGCTCCATGATTGCCGCTAACAACTCGTCAGCTAAACTGACATTGATTTTTTGATAGGCACCTTCAATGATTTCTTCTGGCGTATTTTCTACGTCCTCCTCGCGTGCCTCTGGTAGGTCATATGATTTCACATTATCAGGGGATCCATATCGAAACTCTCTGAACTCTGTCGACTTTTCTA
>JAAZBU010000028.1 GCA_012513645.1 Clostridiales bacterium
GGAGAAGGAGCCCGTGCTGCATGCCCTGGCCAGCCACCTTTATGAGAAGGAAACCATCACCGGCGACGAGTTCATGAAGATCCTCGAGGAGCAGGAGGCCATGTGCGTGCTGCCCAGCGGGGAGGACGAGAAGCCCAAGGCAATCGAAGGCTGATTCTTTCAATTGTTCAAAGAGCGGAGCCTCCATACAGTGGTGGCTCCGCTCTTTGGCTTGTTTTGTTCTATAGCGCCAGCGTGTCGGTGGCCACCCGCTCCACGAAATGGCGGTCGTGCTCCACAAATACCATAGTGGCCTGGGTATCCACCAGCATGTCCTCGATCTGCTCGCGGCTCTCCAGGTCGATGTAGTTGAGCGGCTCGTCCCACAGGTACAGGTGGGCCGGGCGGGCCATGGAGGCCGCCAGCAGCAGCTTCTTCTGCTGCCCCAGGGAGAAGCCGCCGGCATCCCGCTCAAAGGCCTCGCGCGGGAAGTCAAACTTGCGCAGCAAGGTGAAGAAGTGGTCGGTCTCCAACCCCCACCGCCCGGCCAGCGCCCTGGGCGTGCCGCGCAGGCTGCCCGTCTCCTGCGGCAGGGTGGAGATCACCAGGTCTTGCGGGCCGGACAGGCTGCCTGCCATGGGCATCAGCTGGCCTGCCAGCAGCTTGAGCAGTGTGCTCTTGCCCGTGCCGTTGCCGCCCGTGATGGCCAGGCGCTGGCCCCGGGCAATCACCAGGCTGAGGCTGCGGATAAGCGGCGGGCCGTCCGGGTAGGCAAAGCCCAGGTCATTGGCCGTCAGCAGCACCCGCGCCGGATGGGCCAGCGGCTGCAAATGGATGGGGTCGGCGCGCTCCAGCTCCTTGAGCAGGCTTTCCTTTTCCTCAATCCGGCGGTCGATGCGCTGGCGGATGGCCAGGCTGCGCTTCATCATCTTGGCGGCCTTGTGGCCGATGGCCCCCCGGTCGCAGGGGCCTTGCCCTATCTTGGTGGCCTCCACCCGGTCGCTCCACTGGGCCTTTTCACGGCCGGATTCGGTCAGGCGGCGGATGTCCTTTTGCAGGCGCTCGTTCTGCCCGCGCTCGTGGTCGTCGCGCATCTGCTTGTTGCGGCGGTAGGTGCTGTAGTTGCCCTGCTCCACGAGCACGCTGTTCTTTTGCAGCGCCATGATGTGGTCCACCGACCGGTCCAGAAACGTGCGGTCGTGGCTGACCAGCAGAAAGCCCCGCTTGCCGGCCAGGTACTGGGCGGCGATGTCGCGCCCCTGCATGTCCAGGTGGTTGGTGGGCTCGTCAATCAGCAGGAAGCGGTTTTTGCGCAAAAACAGCGCGCACAGCAGCAGGCGCGTGCGCTCGCCCGGGCTGAAGGTGTCAAAGGGGCGACTCAACTCGCAGGCTTCAACGCCCATCAGCCCGGCCTCGCGCTCAATCAGGCTGTCGATGATGTAGCCGTCCTGGGCGCTGTAGCGGTGCTCCATCTCGCCCCAGCGGCGCAGGCTGTCGGCGTCGCCCTGTGCCAGCAGCTGCGCCATCTCCCGCTCCCATTGGTCAAAGGGCGCCACCGCCGCGCGCAGCACGGCCAGGGCGCTGTGCCCCTGCTCCACATCAAAGGGAAAGCGGTCAAACTGTATGCCGCCGGACAGGATCTGCCCGCTGCCCTGCAGTTCGCCCGCCAGCAGGCGGATCAGCGTGGTCTTGCCCCGGCCGTTGCGCCCCACCAGGCCCAGGCGCCAGTCGGTATCCATGGTAAAGTTGACATCAGAAAACACCGGCGCATAACTGCCCGGATAGGTAAAGTGCAGGCCCTGCACCTGTATGGATGCCATAAAAACCTCCCGCGATCAGGCGGCAGAATATTGCTATCCTGCTGGGTACATGATTCAGCGGGCGATCTTCATCGGCGGGCCTCCTTTGTTTGCTGTGTCCATTCTAACAAGGGCTGGTATTGAAGTCAAGACATGGTATAATGGGCACCGATGCTGTAAGGGGAGGGTCTGTATGCCAAGCAAGAAGGGGACCGGGTGGTTGATGCGCAACCCCATCATGCACACGCTGGTTACGCTGACGGGCAACCCGCGCGCCTGCCTGTGGACGGAGCCGCTGTTTGGCGTGCCCTTCAACCTGTTTACCCCGCTGGCGGCGGTGTATATGGCTGCCCTGGGGCTGGACCCCTTCATGATCGGCGTGGTGGCCACGGTGTTTCTGGCCTCCCAGACGGTATGCGCAGCTCTTGGCGGTGTGGTGACGGACAAGCTGGGCCGACGGCTGACCACGGCCATCTTTGACATCTTCGCCTGGATTGTCCCCTCCGTCCTGTGGGCGGTGGCGCAGGGGCCCCTGGCCTTTGTGCTGGCGGCGTTTTTCAATGGGTTCTGGCGGCTGACTGAGACCTCCTGGAGCCTGCTGATGACCGAGGACGCTGAGCCCGGCAAGATCATCCACCTGTATGCCATCACCAACATCGCCGGGCTGATTGCCGGCTTTGTGTCGCCGCTGACATACCTGTTTGTGCGCCACTACTCGCTGGTCACCACCATGCGCTGGCTGTACGCGCTGATGGCGCTGTGCATGACCATCAAGACGGTGCTGGTGTATGTGATGTCCACCGAGACCCAGGTGGGCCTGCGCCGGCTGGAGGAAAACCGCGGCGTCAGCATCCTCTCCCGCCTGGTGGAAAGCCGCTTTGTGCTGGGCCGGATGTTCCGCGAGCGGCACATCATGCTCACCATCGGCCTGGTGGCCGCCTTCATGCTCATCAAGTCGGTCAACGACAATTTTCTGCCCCTGCTGTTCACCGAAAAGCTGGGCATACCGGAGGAAAACCTGTCGCTGTTTAACACCCTGCGCACGCTGGTGATGCTGGTGTTCTACTTTGTGCTGGTGCCGCGCATGGACGTGCGCCGCTTCAAAAAGCCGCTGGTGGGCGCCATGGCGCTGCTGCTGGCGGTGGACGCCGTGTACTTCTTCCTGCGGGAGGGGGCCATGGCGCTGATTGTGGTCAACGTGCTGATGGAGGCGGCGGCGCTGTCCATCCTGACGCCGCTGCTGGCCAGCCTCAACATGCAGGTGCTGGACAAGGAGGAGCGCGCGCGGATGTTCGCCTTCTCTCTGATGATGGCGCTGCTGATCACCACGCCCTTTGGCACGGTGGCGGGCTGGCTGTCCCGGCTGGACCGCGGGCTGCCCATGCTGCTCAACATCGCGCTGGCGGCGCTGTCCATCGGGCTGGCCCTGCGGCTGGATCATATCCTGCTGGATGACGACCTGATCTGATTCCCCTGATCCTAAACTCAAACCTTAACGCTTTGATGGGACTTGTCTTTTTCCGCCTGCGCATTGCCTCTCTCGGTCAGCGTAGCGCCGCTACGCCTTCCTCTTTCGGCTTCACGCAGCCGAAAAAAATCCCGCGTCCATCCTTGCGTTAACGTTTTCGTTTAGTATGGATCTGCTTGAAATCTGGTGATATGCGGTGCGCAACATCATCTTCCTGGGCCTGGTCAGCTTCTTTGCGGATGTGTCGACTGAAATGGTCTACCCGCTGGTGCCCCTTTGCCTGACGGCGGCCTTTGGCGCGACGCCCGCGCTGGTGGGCGTGGTGGAGGGCATTGCCGAGAGCGTGGCCAGCCTGCTCAAGGTGTTTTCGGGCTACCTGTCCGACCGCTACCAGCGCAAGAAGCCGCTGGCTTTCCTGGGCTACTCTACCGGCATTCTGTACAAGCTGCTGCTGGTGATCTCCGCCTCCTGGGCGGGGGTGCTGGCCGCCCGGGTGGTGGACCGCCTGGGCAAGGGCCTGCGCACCGCGCCGCGCGATGTGATGGTGGCCGAGTCGGCCGATGGCGCGCATGTGGGCCAGGCATTCGGTGTGCACAAGGCCATGGACATGGCAGGCGCCGGCCTGGGCATTCTGATCGCGTGGCTGCTGATGGCGCCGGATTCGGGGGTCTCCTCCTTCCGGGCCATCTTCCTGTGGTCGCTGCTGCCGGGGGTGCTGGCGCTGGGCATGTTTGCCTTCATCCGCGAGAAGCGGGGGCCGCGCGCGCCGGCGGGGCGCATGAGCCCCTTTGCCCACGCGCGGGAGCTGGACGGCAGCCTCAAGCTGTACCTGGCGGTGGTTACCATGTTTACGCTGGGCAACTCTTCCAACGCCTTTTTGCTGCTGCGGGCGCAGGCATTTGGCTTTACCGCCAGGCAGGCGGTGCTGATGTACTTTGTCTACCACGTGTCGGCCTCGCTGCTGGCCATTTCGCTGGGCCGCCTGTCCGACCGCGTGGGGCGCAAGTCCCTGTTGGTGGGCGGCTACCTGCTGTTTTCCCTGGTGTATGCCCTGTTTGCCTGGGTCAATGAGGGGTGGATGATGTGGGCGGCCTTCGGGCTGTACGGCCTGTTTACGGCCATGACCACCGGCGTGGAGCGGGCCTTCATCGCCCAGATTGCCCCCGGCCACCTCAAGGGCACCATGCTGGGCCTGCACGGCACGCTGACGGGCGTGGCCCTGCTGCCGGCCGGCGCCCTGGCAGGCCTGCTGTGGACGCAGGTTGGCCCCCAGGCGCCCTTTGCGCTGGGGGCAGCGCTGTCGCTCGCCGCGGCGCTGATACTACACTTTTTGATGCAACGGCCGAAAGGAGCATCCCGATGACCCAATGGCTGATACGTACCTTTGTGCGCGACCGCGCAAACACCCACGACCCCGCCGTGCGCATGCGCTACGGCCAGCTGGCGGGCACGGTGGGCATTCTGGCCAACCTGATGCTGGCCGGCGGCAAGCTGCTGGCGGCGCTGCTGTCGGGCTCGGTGGCCATCATGGCCGATGCCGCCAACAACCTGTCGGACGCCTCCAGCAGCATTGTCAGCCTGCTGGGCTTTAAGATGGCCGGCAAGCCCGCCGACCAGGAGCACCCCTACGGCCACGCGCGCTATGAATACCTGGCGGGGCTTACGGTATCGGTGCTCATCATGATCATCGGGGTGGAGCTGTTCCGCTCCAGCCTGAACAAGGTGCTCCATCCCGCGCCGGTCACCTTTGGCTGGGTCAGCCTGGCGGTGCTGGCGGTATCCATTCTGGTCAAGCTGTGGATGGCCGGGTTCAACCGCACGGTGGGGCGGGCCATTGCCTCCCAGACGCTGATCGCCACCGCCCAGGACAGCCGAAACGACGTCATCACCACCTCCGCCGTGCTGGTGGCGGCGCTGATCTCCCGCTTTTTTCATATCAATGTGGACGGTTGGATTGGCCTGGCCGTGGCGCTGTTCATCCTGTGGTCAGGCTGGGGGCTGATCCGCGATACGCTGGACCCCCTGCTGGGCAAGGCGCCCGACCCCGAGCTGGTGCAGAGCATCCGGGAAACCATTATGGGCTACCCCGGCGTGCTGGGCACGCATGACCTGATCATCCACGACTATGGCCCCGGCCGCCGCTTTGCCAGCGTGCATGTGGAGATGGCCGCGGAGGAGGACGTCATGCAGAGCCACGACGTGATTGACAACATCGAGCGCGATTTTTTGAACCGCGACAAGCTGCACATGATTGTGCACCTGGATCCCATCATTACCCGCGACCCGCTGGTGAACGACCTGCGCGGCCGCCTGGCCGAGCTGGTGAAGGAGATCCACCCGGAGCTCACCATCCACGACCTGCGGGTGGTGAAGGGGCGCAGCCATACCAACCTGATCTTCGACTGCATCAAGCCCCACGATTTGGATATGAGCAATGCCCAGCTCAAGCGTGCCATCAGCGAACGCGTGAGCGCGGAGCATCCTAACCATTATTGTGTGATCACCGTGGATGAAAGCTATGCGGCGGTGCCCAAGTGATGATTCGTATTTAAAACAATAGCCGGCGTTGGGGGCCGCGAGGGGGCTCAGCTTCCCTCATGCTATACCCCGCCAAACCGGAACACAATGCCCACCACGGCCGAGATGGCGATGTACAGCGCCGGGTGCAGCTTCCATTTGCTCATCGCAAAAAACATCACCACAGCCAGCACGATGCTCTTCCACTCAAACAGCGTGGCTACCTGCCCCAGCGCGCGGTAGGCGTTAATATTGAGCAGAGAGATCGTCAGCACGCTGTAGCCTGCCGCGCAGATCAGCCCAACCGAGGCCGGGCGCAGGCCGTAAAACACCTGCTGCACGGTGCGGCTGTGGCTGAACTTCTCTAAAAAGCCCGCCACAATCACCACCATCACCGTGGCGGGGAAGATGATGCCCAGCGTGGCGATGATGGAGCCCAGCACGCCCGCCACGTGAAAGCCTGTGTAGGTGGCCATGTTGATGCCGATGGGGCCGGGCGTGGATTCCGAGATGGCAATCATGTTGGCCAGATCGGCCAGCGTAAACCAGCCGGTGCTCTCGCTCAGGCGCTGCAAAAAGGGCAGCGTGGCCAGCCCGCCGCCGATGGCAAAGATGCCGATCTGAAAAAACTCCCAGAACAACTGCAGATAAATCATGCCTTTTCAATGCTCCTTGCCCGGCGGTAGATCAGGCCCAGCAGGCCTGCGGCCACCACGTAGAGGATGGGGTTGATGTCCGTCAGCACGCTGAGCAAAAAGATGCTCACGCATATCACAAAGCTGAACCAGTCGATCACCGAGCCGCGAAACAGCTTGATGATGGAGCGCAATATCAGCACAAACACGCAGGCCCGGATGCCCGCAAAGGCATTTTGCACCAGCGGCAGGTGTACAAAGTTGCTGATGAAGGCCGCGATCACCATGATGATGACCAGCGAGGGGAAAGCCACCCCCAGCGCCGCCAGCACGCCGCCCCAGCGGCCCTTCACCTTGTTGCCGATGAAGATGGCCGTGTTGATGCCGATCATCCCGGGCAGCACCTGGCTGATGGAGTAGAAGTCCAGCACCTCCCGCTCCTCCACCCAACCCTTGGCCTCCACCACCTCGCGCTGCAAAATGGGCAGCATGGAGTACCCGCCGCCGAAGGTAAACGCGCCAACGCGCGAGAAGGTCAGAAAAATGTCCAGGTATTTGTTCATGATGACCGCCCTTCCCTTGTACTGCCAAATAATATAGCCCCGACAGGCGGGGCGGGTCAAGTCAAGGGTACGGCTTTGGCTATTTATCAGACTTGCGCCAGAAGGTGTCGCAGTCCTTTTTTTCCTCAATGTTGTAGGCAATGATGTCGAGCAGCAGGTCGTAATCCACCGGCTTGTTCCAGGGCAGCTGGATCAGCATCTTGGTGCGCTTGTAGCCGGCCTGCGCGATGCGCGCGTCAAAGTGCTCCAGGGTGATCGTTTCGGGTGCCACGGCCAGGTGCTGGCGCGACAGGCTGAACGCGATGATGAAGGTGCCGTGGTCGGTGAACATGGGCTGGTTCCAGGCAATGCGCTGCCCCAACTGGGGAAAGGCATCCGCCACCCAGTCCAGCACCTCGCGGGTGCGGGCCTGTTGCGCCGGATCAGCAATCTGGCTGAGAAAATCTTCAAAGGTTTCCATGGAACAATCTCCTTGTTGCGTAGTAGGGTTATAAGTAGAAAGAGTATACCCAATGGGATACCTGAAAAGTCCAAGGTAAGCGTTTTAAATGTGATGGCTTTTAAACTTATCTCAAGTATTGACATTGATCGGAACAAGAAAAGGTAAGGGTTGCGGAAATATGACAGCGTGCTATACTTTATAGGATTAATAGTTCGGGAAAATAACGGAGGTTACTATGGCTGTACCAAAGTTCTTCGATTTCTTTTATCCAGTTTTGGTGGTTTTAGAAAACCAAGGAGCCACAAAGGTCCCAATATTGCGCCAAAAAGTGGCAGATCTGATGAAACTTACTGTTGAAGAACGAGAGCAATTAGTCCCAAGCGGTACTCAATCAACCTACGGGAATCGTGTCGCGTGGGCACTTTCATATATGAAGAAGGCTCAATTGGTCAAAAGCCCATTACGCGGAACGTATGAAATCACCCCTGCAGGCAGAAGGGCGTTGATCGAAGTGGGTGACCGTATTGATTTGAACTACTTA
>JAAZBU010000029.1 GCA_012513645.1 Clostridiales bacterium
ATCTTGCGGCAGTTCATCATCAGGTCGGTATCCGGGTTGCCAAAGCCTTCCTCGGAGATGATGACCCCATCCAGCGACAGAAACTCGCACAGCTTGGCCGTCCAGTCGGAGGAACGGATCTTGTCGGCCAGGTACACGTTTTCGTTGGTGATGATCATGGCCGCGAAGTTCAAATCCTTGCCATGGCGGGCAAACAGATCGTGCACAATGGGGTTGTTCTGGTGCACGTAGGTGGGGTTTTTATCACAGGCGGACACGCAGTTGCCCGAGATGATTGCCCCGTCCATCACCTCTGTGGGGGACATGATGGTGGGCAAAATGCGCTTGGCATCCACGCCGTACACATAGGTATCGTGCAGCAGGCCCTGGCTTTGCAGCATCTGCACATAGCCCACCCGCGGCAGATCGGGGTACTTCTGCTGGCCTTCCAGTACCGAGTGGGTTTCAAACACCTCGACGCGTTCGGGCGTGAGGTGGCGTGCCAACTCGCCCAGGTAAACGGCGGTCTTCAGACCGGCCTCGCGCACCGCGTGCTCGTGCTCGTGCGGCTTGACCTCCTCCTTGGGGTCAATCACCAGCACCAGGTTGCAGGTCTTGGAGAACGGGGTGTACTCGGCGCCCACGCCGCTCATGTCCAGGATGCCCTCCTGAAAGCCCACGATCTTGCCCGTGGTGACCACGGCAGCGCCCTGGAGCACATGCGTTCTGCCGCTGCCCACGGTGTCTACGGGGCCCAGCACACCGGGGAACATCCCGCCGGGGCCCTCCACCTTGACGCGGGGCTCAATGACATCCTTCACCGGGGTAATGCGCACGCTTTCGCCCGGGCGAGCCAGGTCCACCTGTACGGAGGCAATGCGCTCATCCTTCAGGACGAGGGCCTTGACTTCCTCCGCATTGACCACCAAGGTGGTGCCGTCTACCAGAGATTTTTCGCCAAACTGAATGTCGGAAATGGGGACATAACCAAGTTCTAACCTCAAACCGGAAACCTCCTTTTCTTGAGATCGCAAAAGTCATCAACGCTGGTCAGCCAAGGGCTGACCGGCATATGGTGCGGGTGTGCTGTCCGCCTGGGCGGCGGCCATTGCCCGGGCAGTGGTACGGCCGGCGGGCAGCCCCTCCAGGGCGGAGAGGATGAGCGTCAGGTCCACCAATTGAAAGTCCTTCAGCATGCCCGGCGTGACAGGGCGGGGATGGGCAGCCAGGTGGTTGCACACAGCCAGGCTGTGCTCCATCAGCAGCAGCGAATCGGTGCATACCGCATGCTCCGGCGCATCGGACAGCCCTATGGATTTATAAGGGGTTTCATTTGGCTTTACGCTGCCGGACAGGGGATGGGTGTACAGGCGGTAGCCAAGGTGTATCTGGTCGCGCGCCCGGATCAGTACATCGGACAGGGTGCCCGCGCAGTACTCAACTGTACAGGCGGATTGATTGGCCAATTTTTGTCTTACCAGTGGATTGTTGGTCAGCACCCTCACCGAAGCACCCATCCTTTCAGAACATACGAAACCAGAGTACCTGCTCTCTGTGTCGAACCTGAAAGATTCTCGCGGTGTGCCCACGATTGCTTCGCCGGTGACTGTGCTCTCCAGAGTTCTGTCCCGTTTTCAGTCCATTTTCCTGAGATCTTCATGCCCACCCGGTATGATGGGCACTTATTCCTTCGGCCGCAGCCCGTGCCGCGTTCTCCTGAAAACGATCAACCAGACGTTATTCAGTTCGTATAGAGAGTATACGACATGGGCATCAATACTGCAAGTGATTTTTTTCATTCAAATACAATTTCTGTACAATGTCTCGGGTGTGTCCATCCTATGTTATAATGTCCACGAAATTTAGGCGGCAGCCTGCTCTGCCGGAAGGAATATTCACAGGAGGCAGACATGTCAGAATTAATCGATGCCAGGGGGCTCAGCTGCCCCACCCCGGTACTGATGGCCAAGAAGGCGCTGGCGCAGGAGGGTGCACAAGGGCTGCAGGTGCTGGTGGACAACGAGGCCGCGGCCGAGAACCTGCGCGCGCTGGGCGCCTCCCTGGGCTATGAGGTACAGGTCGCGGCCGATGGCAGCGGCGGCTACACCGTTTCCTTTGCGCCCGGCGGGCAGGGCACAGCCCCAGCCCCGGCACGGCCGGCCCGGGAGCAATACATCGTGGTGCTGGCCGGCGATGAGATGGGGCAGGGTGACCCTGCCTTTGGCAGAAAGCTGTTGGAGGGCTATCTCTACGCCCTGACCGAGCAGGACGAGCTGCCTGCGTATATCCTTTGCTACAATAAGGGAGTCTACCTGACCTGCGTGAACGAAAAGAGCAAGACCGACCTGGCCAAGATGGAGGCCAAGGGCGTGCAGGTGCTTTCCTGCGGTTTGTGCCTGGATTACTACGGCCTGAAGGAGCAATTGGGCGTAGGACAGGTGACCAACATGTATCGTATCTGCGAGCTGATGCGCAGCTACCCGGTGGTTCGTCCCTGATGCAGACGCTGATCAGCTTTCACTCCACCCATGCCGCCATGGAGGCTGAGCTGGTGGGGGAGGAGGCGGGCATCCCCTGCCGCCTGGTGCCGCTGCCGCCCGCTATCGATGCGGGGTGCGGGCTGGTGTTGCTGTGCGACAGCGATGTATCCGGCAGCATCATCGGCCTGTTGGCTGCCCGGCATGTGCCGCTGGACGGCGTATACGACGGGCGGTCCGGCGCATGGCACAGGAGGACAGGCAGTTGATATATTTCGATCAGAGCGCCACCTCGGTGCACAAGCCACCGGAGGTAGCGGAGGCGGTTGCCCTCGGCCTGCGCGGCGGCTATGGCAACCCTTCGCGCGGAGCGCATGACCCGGCGCTCCATGCCCTGCAGGAAGTGGCGAAGGCCCGCCGGGCCGTGGCGGCATACTTTGGTGCCTCCCCGCTGGAGGTCGCCTTTACCTTCAACGCGACCATGGCGCTTAACATGGCGATCAAGGGTGCGTTGACCACGGGGGACTGCGTGCTGACAACGCCCTATTCGCACAACGCCATGCTGCGGCCGCTGTACGAGATGCAGGACAGGGGCATGCGGCTGGATATCATGCCCCTTGATCAACAGGGCGGCTGTACTTTGGCGGGCATCATGCAGCACATAAGGCCGGATACCACCGCCCTGGCGCTCAACCCCATGTCCAACGTCACGGGTGATACTGTTTTGCTGGCGGAAATCATTGCCCTGTGCAGGCAACGGGACCTGCTGCTTATTTTGGATATGGCCCAGTGGGCGGGCACGCGGCCGATGCCCCACATAGACAACTGGCCGCGCACGCTGATCGCGTTTACCGGGCACAAATCGCTCTATGGGCCGCAGGGGATAGGCGGGCTGATCAACCTGGGCCAGGTACCCTTGAGCCCCATCATCACCGGCGGCAGCGGCACGCACTCCTTTGACAGGCAGCATCCCGGCGTATTTCCTGATGTGTGCGAGGCCGGTACGCCCAATGTGCCCGGGCTGATGGGCCTGCGGGCGGGGCTGCAGTGGCTGACGGAGACGGGCCCTGACGCTGTGCAGCAGCGGCTGGCTATGCTGCGCGGGCGCTTTGTGGCGGGTCTGGCACAAATCCCGCAGGTGAAGGTCTACGGAGGCGAACAGGCGGATGCCGGACCGGTGGTCTCCATCAACCTGGGCGATATGCCTTCGTCTTCCCTAAGCGATGCACTGTATCAAAAGCATGGCATCGCCACACGCTCCGGCGCCCATTGCGCCCCGCTGATGCACCGGGCCCTGGGCACAGTGCAGCAAGGCACGGTGCGCTTTAGCTTTTCCTACTTCAATTGCATAGAAGAAGTTGACTGCGCACTGGAGGCGCTGGACGCCCTCTCGACGCAGTAATAAAGAAACAAACCAAAGTCCAATCGATTTAGACACGATGTGGTAACAAATGCGACAAGATAACACTAAAATGAACATATAATCATAGACAAGAATGGTACTGTCAAATCGTGTTCGCAACTTCGGACTCCGGTAGCCATGTCATGCTGCCTGGGTGTTAAGTGGTACGAGCGATTCCTCGCTCAGGTATGACCTTGAAACCGACCAGTCTTCTGAGTACTCC
>JAAZBU010000030.1 GCA_012513645.1 Clostridiales bacterium
ATCCCGCTGAGCGAAAAGGTGACCATCGTGGGCGCCACCGGCGTGCGCAACACGCTGGACCTGACCATCAACAAGCTGCAGGGCGCCATTGACGGCGTGATGCGCATCCACTTCAGCACGGCGCTGTACATCGTCAGCGGCATCATTCTGGTGGGCGCTGTGCTGCTGTTTGCCACCAAGCGCATGAGCAGCCGCCGCTTCTACACGCTGGGCGGGCTGACGGCGCTGTTCCTGGTGGTGTATCACCTGCCGTTTGTGCAGCCCAGCTTTGCCAACGTGCATGTACCGGTGGTGACCTTCGTGCTGGTGGGCCTGCTGTGCCTGTTTAACGCGGGCATCATGAAGACCCGGCTGGGCCAGCAGTTCCGCGCCGTGGGGCAGAACCGCACGGTGGCCAACTCGGCGGGCATCAACGTCAACCGCGTGCGCCTGATCGCCATCATGCTGTCCACGGTGCTGGCCGGCTGGGGGCAGATCATCTTCATCCAGAACCTGGGCACTTTGCAGACCTACTCTGCCCACGAGATGGTGGGCCTGTACGCGGGCGCTGCCATACTGGTGGGCGGCGCCAGCATCAACCGGGCCACCAATGGCCAGGCGATCATCGGCTGCCTGCTATTCCACACGCTGTTTGTGGTGGCGCAGGACGCGGGCACGGTGATGTTCGGCAACCCCGTGGTGGGCGAATACTTCCGCGTGTTCCTGTGCTATGGCGTCATCGCCGTGGCGCTGGTGATGCACACCTGGCGCTCCCACACGGCCAAGAAAAAGATGAGCGCGCTACAGGCATAATACTAAACTCAAACCTTAACGCTTTGATGGGACTTGTCTTTTTCCGCCTGCGCATTGCCTTTCTCGGTCAGCGTAGCGCCGCTATATTTCCTTCATTCGGCTTCATGCAGACGAAAAAATCCTGCATCCATCCTTGCGTTAACGTTCTCGTTTAGTATAAACTCAAACATCTATGGTCAAAAATGACAGGGAGGCAATCACCTCCCTGTTTTGTTACAGATACCCAAGTGCTGGCATTCTCTTGCTAATGAACAAAAACAATTAAAGTCTTTTGGAGGGGTATGGGGAACCTTTTCTTCAGAAAAGGTTCTCCATAATCGTTCCCTTCGTCCCCGTCCCCCCGTCCCCGCCCTACCCCGCGAGCAGGGCCAGGGCGGCGGCGCCCAAGATGCCCGCGTCGTTTTGAAAGCGGGCGGAGACGATCTGGGTGAAGGGGTTGAAGGTGCGAAAAGCGCTGGTCTGCTCCACCTGCTGTCGGAAGGTGCCGATGACGATGTCGCCGGCATTGGACAGGCCGCCGCCGATGGCGATGACCTGGGGGGCGAAGATCATCATCAGGCTGGAGAGACCGATAACGACCTCGTGCACATAGGCGTGCCAGATGTCCAGCAGGTCGCCCGCGCGCACGCGGCTGATGACCTCGCGCACGCTGATGCCGCCGGCCATCTCGCGCAGCTTGCTGGCGGCGGCGTACATCTCCCAGCAGCCCTGCTGGCCGCAGCTGCATGGGCGGCCGTCGGCGCGGGTGATCATGTGGCCGATCTCGCCGTGCAGGCCCATGTGGCCGCGGGCGGGCACGCCGCCCACGATGACGCCGCCGCCGATGCCGGTGCCCAAGGTAATCAGCAGGCCGGTATCGCAGCCCTTGAGGGCGCCGTACATATGCTCGGCCGCCAGGGCGCACATGGCGTCGTTCTCCATGGGCAGGGCGCGGTTAAACTGCTCGTACAGCAGGGGGCCCAGGGGGGCGGCCTGCCAGCCTAACTGGCTGGCGGTCACATAGCCCTGGCTGTCCATGGAGCCCGCGCAGGAGATGCCCACGGGCGCGCCGGGGAACTTGCGCTCGGCCACGCCCACCATGCTGCGGATGGCCTGGGCCATGACGGCCGGGTCGCGGGGGGACTGCCGGCGGTCGCGGTAGATGATGGTCTGGCCATCCTGCACGCAGCCCAACTTGATGGTTGTGCCGCCTATGTCAACGCCAATCGCGTACATGCTTCACCTCGATATTGTTCTTGCCCCCATCCTACCATAACCCGGGCTTGTATACAATCGGACGTTATGCCTGTTGCTTCGCCCAGTAGCGCGCGGCGTCCACCGCGCGGTGCCAGCCTTGGAGGGCCTGCTCGCGGTCGGCGGGCTGCATGCGGGGGGTGAAGCTGCGCTCGGCGTGCCAGCTGCGGGCGGTGTCGGCCACGCTCTGGTAAATACCCGCGGCCAACCCGGCCAGCAGTGCCGCCCCCAGGGCGGTGGTCTCCAGCACGGCGGGGCGCAGGATGGGCAGGTCCATCACATCGGCCTGAAACTGCATCAAGAAGTCGTTGGCGGTGGCGCCGCCATCCACCCGCAGCTGGGCGGGGCGCTGCTGCGCGTCCTGGGCCATGGCGGCCAGCAGGTCGCCCGATTGGTAGGCGATGGACTCCAGCGCCGCGCGCACGATGTGGGCGCGGGAGGTGCCCCGCGTCATGCCCACCAGCGTGCCGCGGGCATACATATCCCAGTAGGGGGCGCCCAGGCCGGTGAAGGCGGGCACCAGGTAGCAGTCGCCCGAGGTGGGCACGCTGCGGGCGATCTGCTCTGACTGGGCGGCGCTGTCGATGAGGCGCAGCTCATCGCGCAGCCACTGGATGGCGGCGCCGCCGACAAACACGCTGCCCTCCAGCGCGTAGGTGGGCTTGCCGTCCAGCCGCCAGGCCATGGTGCTCAGCAGGCCTGCTTCACTCTGGCGCAGCTCGGCGCCGGTGTTCATCAGCATGAAGCAGCCGGTGCCGTAGGTGTTTTTGACCATGCCGGGGGACAGGCACCCCTGGCCAAACAGCGCCGCGTGCTGATCGCCCACCAGCGCGGCCACGGGGATGGGGGTGCCCAGCACATCGTCCTCCAGCATGCCCACGATGCGCGCGGTGTCCACCACTTGGGGCAGAAGGGGGCGGGGGATGTCCATCATGCCCAGCAGGTCGTCATCCCACTGCTGGGTTTTTAGGTTAAACAGCATGGTGCGCCCGGCGTTGGTGGCATCGGTCACATGGGGGTGCCCCTTGACCAAATGCCAGGCCAGAAAGCTGTCCACCGTGCCAAAGCACAGCTCGCCCCTTTGCGCGCGCTGCC
>JAAZBU010000031.1 GCA_012513645.1 Clostridiales bacterium
TCCTTTACGGTGTCCAGCACATAGTCGCGGCCCTTGTAGCCGTATTTGCGGATCAGGCCGTCCACGGCCAGGTCCTCGCCAAACTTGTCCACACCGGGCGCCAGCACAATCAGCTCGCCGCCGTCGGCCATGGCCATGTGGGTGCGGTAGATGGCCTTGTTGCCCAGCCAGGTGGATTTAAACTCCTGCTCATCCAGGTAGACCACGGCCTTGTCGATGGGCTGATCCAGCAGAATCATGTTCTTCTGCTGGGCCAGGGCTACCGCCTCTTCAAAGTAGCGGCGCTCCCGGCCGATAAACAGCCCATGGGTGCGGATGATGCCCTGGGGGGCATCGGTCACGGTGAGGATGTATTGCAGCGGCATGTCCTGAATGAAGTGCTCGGCCGCGTAGTCGAGCACCGCGCGCACGGGCGTGCGGTCCTTGCCCATGATGCGCTCCATGCCGTAGAAGGCGCCCAGCATGTGGGAGGCGTTGATCATCCGGGAGCCGCCGCAGCCCACAAAGACGTTCTTCGACTGGTTGGCCATGCCCACCACCTCGTGGGGCACCACCTGCCCGATGGACAGGATGAGGTCGTAGCTCTTGTCCAGCAGCCGCCGGTTGACCTCCACCGGGATGGCATCATTGACCAGCCCTTCGGACACCTGGCTCACATAGTCTGCCGGCACCTCGCCTATCAGCTCCACCTCGGTGCGCCAGTTGTGCACCAGCATGCGCTCGTAGGGGATGACGCCGAACATGTGCTGCCACTCACTCTGGCTGACGGGCACATGCGTGCCCAGGGCGGGCATGATGTCCACCTGGCAGGCGGGGTGCAGCATGCCGTAGAGCAGCTGGGTAATCAACCCTGCATTGGCATGCAGGCGCGTATAGTCGGGCGGCAGCAGCAGCACCTTGCGCAGCCGATGCTTGATCGGTGCCAGCGCCTGGGCCAGCGCGGCATGGATTTCATCGCCGCTCAGCCCTTCCGGGCGGCCCGCCACCAGCGACTGGGGGGTCAGGCGCAGCTGCTCAGGCATTGTAGGTGCCCGCGGCCGTGGTACCGCCTTCGCCCGTCCAGTTGGTGTGGAAGAACTCGCCCCGCGGGCGGTCCACCCGCTCGTAGGTGTGGGCGCCAAAGTAGTCGCGCTGTGCCTGCAAGAGGTTGGCGCCGCTGCGCGCCGCGCGCAACCCGTCGTAGTAAGAAAGCGCGCTGGTCATGGCCGGCAGGGGCACGCCCTGGCCGATGGCCTGGGCGCACACCGCGCGCCAGCTGTCCAGCGCCTTCTCCACCGCCTGGGTGAAGTAGGGGGCCAGCAGCAGGTTTTCCAGGTTGGGGTCCTTTTCAAAGGCGTCCTTGATTTTGCCCAGGAACACGCTGCGGATGATGCACCCGCCGCGCCACATCAGCGCGATGCCGCCGAAGTTGAGGTTCCATCCATAGGTCTTGGCGGCGGCGGCCATCAGCAGGTAGCCCTGGGTGTAGCTGATGATTTTGGACGCGAACAGCGCCTGGCGGATCTGCTCCACAAAGGCCTTTTTGTCGCCGTCAAAGGCGGGGGAGGGGCCGGTCAGCACCTCGGCGGCCTTCACGCGGCCATCCTTGTCGGCGGACAGGTAGCGGGCAAACACGGCCTCGCCGATCAGCGTCAGCGGCACGCCCTCATCCAGCGCGGTGCTGGCCGTCCACTTGCCGGTGCCCTTCTGGCCCGCGGTGTCCAATATCTTGTCCACCAGCGGCTTGCCGTCCTCGTCCTTGGTGGCCAGAATGTCGGCGGTGATCTCGATCAGGTAGCTGTCCAGCTCGCCCTTGTTCCACTCGGCAAAGGCGGCGGCCATCTCGTCGGGCGTCATCTTGAGCAGGTCGCGCATCAGCAGGTAGGCCTCTACAATCAGCTGCATGTCGCCGTACTCGATGCCGTTGTGCACCATCTTGACGAAGTGGCCGGCGCCGCCCTCGCCCACCCAGTCGCAGCAGGGCTGGCCATCCACATGGGCGGCAATGGCCTGCAAGATGGGCTTGACATGGGGCCAGGCAGCGGGGGAGCCGCCGGGCATGAGGCTGGGGCCCTTGAGTGCCCCCTCCTCGCCGCCGGACACGCCGGTACCAATGTAATTGAGGCCCTTGCTCTGCACATATTCGGTGCGGCGCGCCGTATCCGGGAAGTGGCTGTTGCCGCCGTCGATGATGATGTCGCCCTTGTCCAGCAGGGGCAGCAGCAGCTCGATGAAGTCGTCCACCGGCTTGCCGGCCTTGACCATCAGCATCACCTTGCGGGGCTTGTCCAGCGCGTCCACCAGCTCCTGCAGGGTATAGGCGCCGACGATGTTCTTGCCCTTGGCGCGCCCCTGCACAAAATCCTTCACCTTGGAGGTGGTGCGGTTGTACACCGCCACGGTGAAGCCCTTGCTTTCCATGTTCATGACCAGGTTTTCGCCCATGACGGCGAGGCCGACCAGGCCGATATCCGCTTTTTTCATATGCTTCTCCTCAATGTTGTTGATCAATCAGCGCAGCACGCGCGCGTTGCCTTCCCATACGCTCCACACCTGGGCCTCGTCCGCGGGGTAGGCATAGTCCTCCAGCA
>JAAZBU010000032.1 GCA_012513645.1 Clostridiales bacterium
CGGCTGGTGATGTTGGGGGTCAGCCAGTTTTCCATGCTCTTCTCAATGCCATCCTTGCCGATGGTGTCATTGAGGGCATAGCCCAGCGGCTGCAGGTCGGTCTTGTAGTTGTCGCTGTCCGAAATGGGGCCGACATAGCCGATCACCTGGGAGGCCATGGTGTTACGCGGGTACACGCGCTTTTCCCCCACCTCCACATCCATGCCTTCCAGCACCATGCTGCGACCGATGATCTCGCTGACAGTCGAGAAGGACACGTCCTTGGCAATCACCACGGGCAGGGATAGAAAGATGTTCATGTTCATCTCGGAGTGAACGGCCATCGCCTTGCGGCAGGTCTCCTCCTCCAGATCCTTCCCTTCCAGGGAATAGAGCTTCATCAGCCTGTTATAGCAGTCCTCCGCGGTTGGATATGAGGTGGGCGACAGGTAATGGTTGCTGCGCCACTGGCTTTCACGTATCTCCAGCGCCCGTTGGGACACGCCCTTGCCAAAGTTGAACACCCATTCGCCGGTCTTCTCATCCCGCTCGATGGGAAACTTGACGCTCAATTGACCGCCGTTGCCCTCCACGATGCCGATGGTTTCCAGGATCGAGTCGGTCAGCGTAGCATAGGCCTTGGTGCTGTTCTGCCCGTTGGTGCGGTAGAAGGTCACGTTGTACATCGGCTCGCTTCGGGCCAGGATGTTGGAGTTGGCATCGGTTATCATGCCGCGGGTGCCCGTCAGGCGGATGGTTTTTTCGCGGTCCACGCTGGCGGAGGATTGATATTGATCGGCCTTTGATATCTGCAGGTTATACAGCCCGCCGATCAGCACGCCAAACAAAATCAGCATGATGACGCCAAACAGCGCAAAGCGTCTGGTGATGCGCTTTTCTATCTTCACGACTCAGTCTCCTCTCCGCCGGTATCGGCAGCTTCGGGTTGAGGGGCGGCATCGAGCGAGGGTGCCTCGTCCGATGCCTGATCGTCCGTTTCTTCGTTTGGTACGGCGTCCGCCTTGTGGGGTGCCTTCTGCTGCAGGGCTGCACCGGCAGACGGCATGTCCGGCTCGATGCTGATCTGCCGCAGATCCTTTTCAGAGATGGTGACTGCATCCCCGATCACGGCCTCGGTTTGCCGGCGGCGGCCCCGGTACATGCCCAGAAAGCTGCGCACCGGGAACATCACGGCGCACAACAGCCCCGTATACAGCAGCGTCTGCAGCATGCGCAGCAGGTGGCCAAAGGTGACCTGCACGCCGTCCAGCGCCACATAGATCAGCATAACCCCTTCATAAAACAGGGTGAGCAGCAGGGCGTTGAGCAATATCCGCAGGTGGGGCTCCATGTCATCGGCGGATTTGCGCTGAAAATACTGGTGCAACCGCAAGGGCCGGCTGGCCCCTTTGACTGCCACAACCCGCCGGTCGGCCTGACGCTGGGCGATCTTGATGCGCAGCAGCTCGCGCTTGATCTCGTTCATATCCGCAAAAATCTGGGCACACAGCAGCGCCAGCGCGGGGTAGATCAGCAGGTTAAAGATGCGCATGTTGGGCGTCATGGTCTCCAGCAAAATGCCAATCAGAGCCCCTGAGGCAAAGGCGTACTTCTTGCCCAGACTGACCGTCAGGATGGCGATGATGATCATCAGCAGGTTGGGCATGATGCCCCACAGCTTCAGGTGCGGCATTACCACGGTCTGCAGCAGATAAAACAGAAGGATCAGAAACAGGATTTTGACCAGCCTGATCAGCGCATGCAGGTATCCGCTGCGGTATGCGGCCCGGGCGGTCACGGGTCTTCCTCCACGGTAAGCTGCTCCACCGAGAAAGTGGCTGTAGGCACCGGCGAAGGCGTGGGCGGCTCCGTGGGCACGGGCGTAGGCCCGGCAGGCACAATCACCTTCTGGTTGTACTCAAAGTTGGGCGGCGGCACGGTGGCATTCGGGTCCCTGGTGGGGGCCGGGGTATCCGTGGGCCCGGGTTCTACTGAGGGCGATGGTGAATCCAGCGGGGGGATTACGCCATCCGGCCCGGCCGTAACCTCGGGTGCCGGCTGGCCGATGAAGGTGGGCACCGGATTGAGGGAAGGCATGGGCACAAAGGTGGAGACCGCCTGGGTGCCGCGCTCCACCGCCGGCTCGGGATAGGCCGGGCGATAGCGATAGACCACCACATACTCCAGGTGGTTGAAGTCCACAATGGGCTCCACCACGATGTACTGCTTGCTGTCTTCAAACTGCCGGGTGCTCTCCCGCACATGGCCGATCGGGATGCCCTTGATGAACCGCATGCCCACCCCGGAGGTCACCACGCGGTCACCCGGGCGGGGCAAGGTAGTGTACTCCAGATAGCTCATGCGGCAGGCGTACTGCCCATCGATGGCCAGGGTGCCCTTGATCTCGCCCTGATCACGGCTGGACTCGATGATGGCGTGCACCTTGGCATTGCCATCCACGATGCCGCGCACCTTGGTGCTGTCGTCCGTGGTGTCAAAGGTATAGCCCACCAGCGCGCCGGAAAAGCACACGGCCATGCTGTCATCCACGCCCTGGTTGCGGCCCACGTCGATGGTCAGCACATAGGTGTAGTTGGTGGGGTCGCGGGCGATGACATTCGCCTTGATGCCCTCCAGGTTGATGTTGCGGGTGATCTCGTCGTCCAGGTCGGCAAACATTTCCAGCTGATGCCGGTAGGATTGGGCCAGCATGGCCTCGTCCTCCAGCTCCGCCGCGCGCAGGCGCAGCTGCTCATACTCATGCTCCAGGTTGGAGCGCAGCTTGAGCTGCCGCAGGTAGGTGACAATGCCATCGGTCGCCGTGCTGAACGTGCGCTGGATGGGCGTGACCACGCGGGCAATCATTTCCCGCGGCTTGGCCAGCAGGCCGGACGCCGGAAAGAACACCGAGGCGATCATCATCACCACCACCGTCAGCAGGGCCACAATCATGCCGATGCCCGCGATGCGGATGAGGGTGCTCTGGCGCTCGCTGCCGCCGCGCTCGCGCTGTTTGCGCGCCTGCGGCTTCTTTTTTTCAGGTTTGCTTGCTGGTTTTTTCATTCCGCCTCGTCGCGCATAAAGGTGGACCGGCCGATGCGGGAGAGCAGGTTGACGTTCTCCGCCAGATGCCCCACCCCAATCGCCGCGCACATCGTCGCATCCTTGGCCAGCATCACGGGCAGGCCAAGCTCGCTGGCCAGGTACCGGTCAATGCCGTAGAGCTGCGCTCCCCCGCCCATCAGGTAAATGCCCTTTCGCAGGATATCGCCGGCCAGCTCCGGCGGCGCCTTGTCCAGCACGTCCCGGATTGCCTTTAATATCTGCTGGCAGGGGGCGTGCAGCGCCTCATAGATCTTGCCGGCGGTGATTTCCGCCGTCTGCGGCAAGCCGGTGATGATATCGCGCCCGCGCACCATCACCTTGCGCTCATCCTTGATGGGCAGCGCGGAGCCCCAGTCGATCTTGATGTCCTCGGCCATGCGATCACCGATGAGCATGTTGTAGTCGTGCTTAATGTAGTTCATGATGGCCTCGTCCATCTTGATGCCGCCCGTCATGATGGACTTGGAGGCAACGATGCCGCCGATAGAGATGATGGCCACCTCGGTGGTGCCTCCGCCAATATCCACCACCATGGACCCTTCCGGCTGAAACACCGGCAGCCCGGAGCCATAGGCGGAGGCAAAGGGCTTTTCGATCAGGTGCACCGCATTGCGCCGTACGCCTGCGGCAATTGCCGCCTCACGCACCACGCGCTTTTCCACCGCGGAGATGCGGCAGGGGATGGTAATGAACGCCCGCGGCCGCACCAGGTGGGAGACGCCAATGGCCTTGCGGATAAAAAAGCGCAAAATGGACTCGGTCATGTCGTACTCTTTGATGGTGCCGTCCTGCAGCGGGCGCACCGCCACATCGCCACCCGAGGTACGCCCCACCAGCACCTTGGCATCCTGCCCGATGGATTTGATGGTCCGCCGGGCGGAGCCGGATACGATCAGCAAGGTGGGCTCGTTGATAACGACCCCTTTTCTGCGCACGTACACCAGCGTGTTGGACGTTCCCAGGTCTATCCCCAAATCGGGTGCAATGATTGCCATACAACCGTTCCTATCAGAGTACTTTGATGCCTGTTTCTTGAAGCAACTCCCGCACCAGGTGCAGCGGCAGGCCGATCACATTGGAGCTGCTGCCCTCCAGGCGGCAGACAAATTGGCCCGCAAGGCCCTGCACGGCATAGGCTCCCGCTTTGCCATAGGGCTCGCCTGAGGCGATGTAGGCGTGCAACTCCTGCTCCTTCATGGGGATAAAGCGGACGCGCGTCACATCTGCCCGGCAGCGCAATTTGTCCGCCGTGCCGTCAATCACGCATACGCCCGAGTATACCTCATGCCAGTCCCCTTGCAGCAGCCGCAGCATGCGCAGGGCATCCTGCCCGTCCCGGGGCTTGCCCAGCGTCTCGCCCTTGGCGTACACCAGCGTATCCGCCGCCAGGATCACCCGCCCGGGGTACAGGGCCAGGGCAGCAAGGGCCTTGCGCTCGGCCAGCGCACACACCACCTGCGCGGGTTCTCCCTGTACGTTCTCATCCACATCCGGGGCATACGCCTCAAAGTCAACGCCGATTTGGCGCAGCAGTTCGTGACGCCGCGGGGATGCGGAGGCAAGGATGATGGGCTCTGCCAAAGGGTGTACCTCCTTGCGCTGTCAAGCGCGGCATTTATTATAACATGAATACGCCGAAACTGGGTAGGCGTTTTGGTTTTTTGTTCATCATTTTGTCATAAAGCCGAAATAGCTTCCTCATTGCCTGCTGCCTCGATCCCAAACAGGCGTTGGGCATTGCGGCAGGTGATGCGGGCCATCTCCTCCACGGGCATGTCGCGCAGCGCCGCCAGCCGTTCGCACACATGGCGCACGTTGGCCGGGTTGTTGCGCTTGCCCCGCAGGGGCACCGGCGCCAGATAGGGGCTGTCGGTCTCAATGAGCAATCTATCCGGCGACACAGCCTGGGCGGCAGCCAGCGGCTTGTCCGCGTTTTTAAAGGTAATGGGGCCCGCAAAGGAAATATGAAAGCCCAGCCGTTCATATTCCTGCGCGCTTTGCGCGCTGCCTGAAAAGCAGTGCAGCACCCCGCCCGGCAGGCGGTCCGCCCGGCTGCGCAGCAGGTCGATCATGTCCCCATGCGCTTCCCGCATGTGCACAATCACCGGCAGCTGCAACTCATAGGCCAGGTCCAGCTGCTCCAGAAACACCCGGCGCTGTACATCGCGCGGGGAAAAGTCGTAGTGATAATCGAGCCCAATTTCCCCCAGGGCCACGACCTTGTCCTGCCCCAGCAGCGGGCGCAGCTGCTCGAGGTAATCCCCGGGCGCCTGGGCTGCCTCATGCGGATGCACGCCCGCCGCCGCGTACACAAAGGGGTACCGGGCGGCCAGGGCTATGCTGCGCTCAGATGAGGGCAAATCGCTGCCCACCGTGACGCAATAAGCCAAGCCTTGCGCGGGCAAGGCTTGGATCATCTGGTGGCGGTCCTCGTCAAAGCGCGGGTCATCCAGATGGCAGTGGGAATCAAACAACCTGATATCGGCCATCAGCTGATGGAGGCGCCGGGGGCAATGTCAGACTGGGTGGTCAGCAGGCTGAGCGCGCTGTCATCGTCCAGCGCCGCGCTGAGGATCATCCCCTGGGACTCGATGCCGCGGATTTTGCGCGGCGCCAGGTTGGCCAGCAGCACCACCTTTTTGCCCACCAGCTGCTCAGGCTGATAAAACTGGGCGATGCCCGACAGCACTGTGCGCGTTTCCTCCCCCACCTTGAGGGTGAAGTTGAGCAGCTTGTCGCTCTTGGGCACCTTCTCACAGGCCAGCACCTCGGCCACCCGCAGATCCAGCTTGTCAAAGTCATCAATGGTGATGGTTGGTTTAGCCTCGGCTGCCGGCGCCTCCTCCTGCGAAGGTTCAGGAGCCTGCGCCTGCTTTTCGGCGGCCAGCGCCTCCATCTCCTTGGCAATGTCCACCCGCGGGAAGAGGGCATCCCCCTTTTGCACGCGGATGCCGGCAGGCAGCCCGCCAAAGGCTGCCAGGGAGGCCCAGGTTTTCAGCGAGTCGTCCTGCAGCCCCAGCTGTTCATAGATGCGCGCGGGCGTCGTGGGCATCACCGGCCCAATCAGCACCGCCACATAGCGGATGCACTCTGCAAGCACATACAGCACGGTTTGCAGGCGGGGCTTTGTCTCCTCCGTCCGGCCAAGCACCCAGGGCTGCGTCTGGTCGATGTAGCGGTTGCTCTCGCCCACCAGGTGCCAGATTTCCTGCAAAGCCTGGGAGAACTGCAGGCCATCCATGGCCTTCTCCACCTTGGCGGGCAATGCAGTTGCCTGGTTCATCAGCGCCTGATCCACCGGCTGATAGCCTTGCGGGGCGGACACCACGCCGCCAAAGTACTTCTCTATCATGGCCACCGTGCGGCTGACCAGGTTGCCCAGGTCGTTGGCCAGGTCGGCATTCATGCGCGTGAGGAAGGCCTCGTTGGTGTAGTTGCCATCGGCGCCAAAGGGCATCTCGCGCATCAGGTAGTAGCGCAGGGCGTCCGCGCCATAGCGCGCCACCACGGGCTGCGCGTACTCCACATTGCCCTTGGACTTGCTCATCTTATCGCCGCCAAACAGCAGCCAGCCATGGGCAAAGATCTGTTTGGGCAGCGGCAGGCCAAGCGCGTGCAGCAAAATGGGCCAGTAGATGGTATGGAAGCGGACGATCTCCTTGCCCACCAGATGCACCTGAGCCGGCCAGAAGGTTTTGAACAGCTCGTCATGGTCGGCGCCGTATCCCAGCGCCGTGATGTAGTTGCTCAGCGCGTCTATCCACACATAGACCACATGCTCGGGGTCAAAGTCCACCGGCACGCCCCATTTGAAGGAGGTGCGGCTGACCGACAGATCCTGCAGGCCGGGGCGCAGGAAGTTTTGCAACATCTCGTTGGCGCGGCTCTGAGGCTGGATGAACTCAGGATGCGTCTCAATGTGGTTGATCAGCCAGTCCTGATACTTGCTCATGCGGAAGAAATAGCTTTCCTCCTTCACCAACTCGGTGGGACGCTCGCAGTCGGGGCACAGGTTGCCTTCCTTGATTTGCGAAGGCGTCCAGAACGCCTCGCACGGCACGCAGTACTGGCCTTCATACTCGCTCTTGTAGATGTCGCCCTGGTCGTAGAGCTGGCGAAATATCTTTTGCACGGCCTTGACATGGCGCTCGTCTGTGGTGCGGATAAAGTCATCATACTCGATATGCATCAGCTGCCAGAGCTTCTTGGTCTCCTCCACAATGCCATCGATGAACGCCTTTGGCGCCATGCCGGCATCGCCGGCTTTGCGCTCTATCTTCTCGCCGTGTTCGTCCGTACCGGTGAGGAAATATGTTTTGTAGCCGGTCATCTTTTTGAATCGGCTAATGGTATCCGCTGCCACCGTGGTATAGGTGTGCCCGATGTGCATATTCCCGCTGGGGTAATAGATGGGGGTCGTCACGTAAAATGTCTTCTGCTCCGGCATGTTCATCCCTCCTGTCAAACGGGGTCATTATACGTTTCTGTATGTGCAAGGTCAAGCAATTCAAAGGGTTTACACACAAAAGGCCCCGCGGGTTGAGCGCGGGGCCGATGAAGATTGTTCAGGGCTCGGAGACGGGTTGCAGTTCCTTGGCAGGCTCTTTCTTGTCCACTTCAAAGACCAGCTTGTCTCCCTGCACCGTGCCGCGCACGGTATCGCCCTGAGCAAGGTGGCCGCCGATCACGGATTCGCTCAGCGCATCCTCAATCTGGCGCTGGATCACCCGGCGCAGCGGGCGCGCGCCATACTGCGGGTCATAGCCGTCCTTGGCCAGCTTGTCCACCGCCGCATCGTCCAGCAGCAGCGTAACGCCCGAATTCTCCTGCAGGCGCTTGGCAACGGCATCCACCATGAGCCTGGCAATCTGTCGGATGTGCTCGTGGTTGAGGGGGTGGAATACGATCAGTTCATCCACGCGGTTAATAAACTCGGGCCTGAACAGGCGCTTGACCTCATCCAGCACACGGTTTTTCATCTCATCGTAGCCCAACTCCCTGTCCTGCGCGGTGCCAAAGCCCAAGGACTTGCCGCCCGTGATGTTCTGCGCGCCGGCGTTGCTGGTCATCACGATGATGCAGTTCTTGAAGCTGGTGACGCGGCCCACGTTGTCCGTCAGGCGGCCATCCTCCAGAATTTGCAGCAGCATGTTGAACACATCGGGGTGGGCCTTTTCGATCTCATCAAACAGCACCACGCTGTAGGGCTTGCGACGCACGGCCTCCGTCAGCTGGCCGCCCTCTTCAAACCCCACATAGCCGGGGGGTGATCCAACCATACGGGACACGGTATGTTTCTCCATGTATTCGCTCATGTCCAGGCGGATGAGGGCCTCCTCGTCGCCGAACATGGCCTCGCCCAACGCCCGGCACAGCTCGGTCTTGCCTACGCCGGTGGGGCCCAGGAAGATGAAGGAGCCAAGCGGGCGCTTGGGGTCCTGCAGGCCCGCGCGGGCCCGGCGGATGGAGCGGCTGACGGCGCTGACGGCTTCGTTTTGCCCGATCATCCGCTGGTGCAGGGTGCCCTCTAACTTCAGCAGCTTTTCCCCTTCGGCCATGGTCATGCGCTGCACGGGGATACCGGTCCAGCCGGCAACCACCTGGGCGATGTCTTCCTCAGTGACCTCAGGCTTGGCGCTGGCGCGCTCATTCTTCCAGGCAGCCTTGCGATCCTCGATCTCCTGCTTGAGCTTTCGCTCCTGATCCCGGAAGCTTGCGGCCTTCTCATAGTCCTGCTGCTCAATCGCGTCCAGCTTCTGCCTGCGGAGCTCGACCAGGGCATCCTCCTGTGCGCTGACGTCAATGGGCGCTGTAAAGGTGCGGATGCGCACACGGCTGGCAGCCTCATCCATCAGGTCCACCGCCTTGTCGGGCAGGAACCGGTCGCTGATATAGCGGTCAGACAGCTGCACGGCAGCCTCCAGCGAGGCATCGGTCAGCACCACGTTGTGATGCGCCTCATAGCGGTCACGCAGGCCCTTGAGGATGGCCAGGGATTCGTCCGCGCTGGGCTGGTTGACCATCACTGGCTGAAAGCGCCGGGAGAGCGCCGCGTCCTTTTCGATGTGCTTGCGGTAGTCGCTCAGCGTGGTGGCGCCAATGCACTGCAATTCGCCGCGCGCCAGGGCGGGCTTGAGGATGCCGGCGGCATCGATGCTGCCCTCCGCTTTGCCCGCGCCTACGATGTTCTGCAGCTCGTCAATAAACAGGATGATGGAGGCATCATCGCGGATCTCGTCGATGATGGCCTTCATGCGCTCCTCAAACTCACCGCGGTATTTGGTGCCTGCCACCAAGCTGCCAATATCCAGGGAGATCAGCCGTTTTTCAAGCAGCATGTCTGGGATGTCGCCGGATATAATACGCTGCGCCAGCCCCTCGGCCACGGCGCTCTTGCCCACGCCGGGCTCGCCGATCAGCACGGGGTTGTTCTTGGTGCGGCGGGACAGTATCTGCACGATGCGCTCTATCTCCCGGTCCCGCCCAATGACGGGGTCTATCTTGCCCTCACGGGCCATTTCGGTCAGGTCGCGGCTGTACTTGGACAAGACGCTTGCCTCGCCTTCTTCCTCGGATTTGGCGGCAGCATCGGCCATATTTTCCAGCACGCTGGCACGGATGCGCTCAACGTCGCAGCCCAGGATGTTGAGCACGCGCAGCGCGGTGCTGTCGTCCCTTGACAGCAGCGCCAGCCACAGGTGGCCGGCCGTAACCGACTGGGCCCCCATGCGCTGGGATTCCATCACGCTTTCCTCCAATGTTTTGCGCATGCCGGGCGACAGCTCCAACATCTGGGGTACGCTGTCCTCCTGGCTAGTCAGCTGCACGATGGTGTACTGTACCGAGGCCAGCGTCAGGTTTTTGGGCAGCCCCGGGGCATCAGTCCGCGCCTCGCGCAGCAGGCCGCAGAGCAGGTGCTCCGTGCCGATCATGCGCTGCTTGAGGCCGATGGCCGCGTTGCGTGCCGCGTCGATCACGCGGCGGGATTTATCATCAAACTTACCAAAGATTGGCATGGTTAACCTCCGTTCAGGGCCGCCCTGACCACGTCAGCGCGGATAAAGTGAATTGTGTGCTCGTCCATCGAACTGTCGATCTGCTGCATCAGCTGATTTTTAGATGTCTGGGCCAGCAAGCTGTCTATAGCAGCTTTGTCCGCCGGAAGCAGCCCGGCCATTGCGCCCAGCCGCAGCTTGGACCAGTAGGCCATAAACTCCGCCTCGGTGAGGCGGCGGGCATACCGCAGGATGCCGTAGGCACGAAATACCTGGTCCACATAGGTGGACCGGCTCGTGTTATTCAAAACCTTGCGGCGCAGGTTGTCCTCTTTCGCGGTCAGCTCATCTGCCACCGCGCCCACCGCTGCCGTCAATTCATCTGTGCCGCCATAGGCGGTAAACAGGTTTTTGAGTAGATACAGGTTGGCGGGGTTTTTGTCCCCCTGGGTTTGCGCCGACAGGCTGAAGCGGTGTTCGCCCGACATCTTGGCGGCAATGCCCTTGAGCTGCTGCATCATGCTGAGCATGGGCAGGTGCATGAGGTATGTCACCTGCAGGCCGGTGCCTGCATACTGCGGGCGCGCGGTCAGCCAGCCGATGCGCTCATCCTTGGCGTAGGCGCCCGTCTGGGCGATGAGCCGGGCAATCCCCTTGGCCTCCTGCACTGCCCGGGTCACATCTGCGTCAATCGCCTTGACACGAATCAGCAGATGATCCTCCTGATGCACGTAGATCATGGCATCGCCATCCGACCGGATAAATACAGCCGCGTCCTGATTGTCCCGCAGGCTGCGGTCCATCATCGTCATATCCGCCAGCGCGCCAAACTGTTCACGCGTCATATCGCGCATCAGGTATAGCGTCCAGGTCTCCTCGCGGGGTTCTAACACCTGCGTCACGCGGCTGATCAGCTGCGGCTTGTCGGCATCCAGCATGGTACTTTCAAAGGGAAAGTCAGCCCAGTTGCGGCGCAGGTCAACCCAACTGCCCAGGATGGTGTCAGGCATCGCTTGTCCCCTCTGCCGTGCCGATTTCCCGCAGGCGGTCACGCAGGCTTGCGGCCTGCTCATAGTCTTCATCGTGTATGGCATCCTTCAGGCGCTGGCGCAGATCATCGGCACTTACATGGACGACATGCTGCCGCTGCTCTGTTTCTGCCGGGGCTGATACCATAGCCTCCGGCCCCCTCAGCTCCGACAGGTAGCCGATCACCTGATCGTGAAAGGCACGATAGCACTGCGGGCAGCCGAACACCGTGTCGTGGTTGATGTCTTCATAGGGGGTGCGGCAGGTGGAGCATATCATCCGCGGCAGGCGGATCTGCTCGGCAGCCTGCTGATCCGCAGCTGTGCGCATATCCTCCAGCCCCGACATGGCAAGCCCCATGGTGGCAAACGCCTGGGACATCTCGCCGTGCGCCTTGCGGGCACAGTCCATGCACAGGGAGCGGGTCGCCACCTGGCCGTTGGTAATCATATGCAGCACGACGTTTGCTTCGTTCTTCTTGCAGCCGTCACATTTCATTGCTTGTACCTCCTGTTTAGGCCGTGTTTCTCCGCGCGATCTGTAAAAGCATGCTGCGCAGAATCTTGGCGCGAATACTGTCTTTAAGCGCCTCCGGTATGGGGACGGACAGCGCCTGCGGCGTGAGGGCCGCATACATCACCTGTGCTTCCTCCAGTGACACATTGCCCTGCTCCGCCAATTGACGCACCAATATCCGCGCGGATTTCAGGTCCAGCGTATCGCCGATGCGCTCGCTCATCAGATACTGAAGGAAATCGTCCTCTTCACGATGGATGCGGATCACGCGGATAAATCCGCCGCCGCCCCGCCGGGACTCGGTTACGTAGCCGTGATCGGGCGTAAACCGTGTGGACAGCACGTAGTTGATCTGAGAGGGTGCGCATTTGAAATACTCAGCGAGCTCATTGCGCTTCAGCTCAACCTCCTGCTCCTCCTGCCCCAGCATCATCTTAATGAATTCTTCAATCGTATCGCTTAGCCGCATGTCTTCCCATCTCTTTCTTGTCAATCGCGGTCATTGACCTTCTTTGACTATCACATCGTACCATAGATCATGCCGGCACGCAAGAGGTTGTCCCCTCACGCCAAGTATACCCACTTGCATGCGGCATGGTCTGTACTTTTCCGGCACTTAAAAGCCATGGGAGCCTGATCAGGACATGCCGCCAAAGCGGGGCATTGGTTTACAAACACTCAGTTTACATGTAAAATAAGGGCAGAGACGACCAAATGAAGTTCAGGAGGTGACGTATGCCGACCTTGACATATAAATGTCCATCCTGCGCGGCGCCACTCATTTATGAGGGCCGCGAGCAGGTGTTGCAATGCAACAGCTGCGGCAACTCTTTCCCCGTGGAAACCGTGCGCCAGGTGAACCAGATTGAGCAGGAGGATCAACAGGGCAGCCAGACCAGCTGGGACATGCGTGACCAGCAGTTCAGCCGGGAGGAGGCTGCCCGCACAAAAACATACTCCTGCTCCTCCTGCGGCGCCGAGCTACTGACCGATGAAACCACCGTCGCCACCAACTGCGCTTTCTGCGGCAGCCCCTCCATCATGCCCGCCCAGTTTACCCCCGGCACCAGGCCGGAGCTCATCATCCCCTTTATCGTCAAAAAGCAGGAGGCCGAGGACAAGTTCCACGGCTATTTCAAGGGCAAGAAGATGCTGCCCAACCTCTTTTTACAGGGCCGCAACCAGATTGACGAAATCCGCCAGCTATATGTTCCCTACTGGCTGTTTACCTGTCAGGCGGATGCCAACATGACCTACAACGCCACCCGGGTCAACACCATGCGCTCGGGGCAATACATGGTGACCACCACGCAGCACTACCTCGTGCGCCGAGCGGGCACGCTGGCCTTCCGCGAGCTGCCCATAGACGCCAGCGACAAGGTGGACAACGACATCACCGAGACGTTGGAGCCCTACAACACCGCAAATGCCATCCAGTTTGTGCCGGAAACCCTGTCCGGCGCCATGGCCAACCGCGCAAACGTCAGCCCGGAGGCATGCAAGCAGCGCGCTGACCAGCGCATCAGCAATACCACCGAAAGCCTGTTCCGCCGCACGGTGTCGGGCTACAACAGCGTAACCACCCGCAGCGCCAACATCCACATCGACAATGGCACCTCCATGCCGGTGCTGTTCCCCATCTGGCTGATTACCACCACCCGCGAGGGTAAGACCTACACCTTCGCCATCAACGGACAAACCGGGGAGCTGACCACCAACATCCCCTATTCCAAGGGCAAGTTCTTCGGGTGGACCCTGGGGGTAGCGGCCGGTGCTACGGCGGCCGGCTTTGTGGCGGCAACGGTGCTGCGCAGCATGGGGGTGATGTGATGAAACGCCTGATATGCCTGGCCGCTCTTTTGCTGATCCTGTTGGGCACTGTGCAGGCAGCCACGCCCGCCCATGTGGTGGACATGGCGGGCACGTTCACCGCGCAGGAAGTCAGCGCGCTGGAGGACAAGTTGGCCCAGATCTACGACAAGTACCGATTTGACCTCAACATCGTCACCACCCGCAACTCGCAGGGCAAGTCTGCCGCCCGTTTTTCAGAAGACTATTACATTACCTATAAACCCATGGCCGAGTACCCCAACGGCGCGCTGTTCTCTTTCAACTTTGACCTGGGTGAATATGACGAGGCATCCCGCGGCCTGGGCCGCACCATCTTTGAAACCGCGGGCCCAGATGAGCTGTACAACGTGCTCAAGCCCTACCTGCCCTCCAAGAACTACTTTGGCGCCATGCAGGCCTATGCTAACTATGTCGAGCGCCGGCTCAACCGCTATTCGACCGTCAACGCGGACGGCTCCTTCACGCTGACCGCCACCGAGCGCAAGCCCACCTTGATGGAGGCTGCGTCCGAGGTAGCCCGGCAGTATCTGATAATCATCGCCGGCGTTGGCCTGGCCATCGGCGTAGGTGTTGCCTTTTTGCTCAAGGGCAAATTGCAGATTGCCAAGCCGCAGTACGACGCCACGCGGTACACCTCCGCCAACTCCCTGAAGCTGCGCGATTCGAGCGATCTGTTCCTGTATCAGACGGTGACCCGCACCCGCATCCAGGAGAACAAGTCCAGCGGCGGCGGGGGCGGCGCCCGCTTTGGCGGCGGGGGCGGCGGCTCCCACGGCCACCGCGGCGGCAAACTATAGAACAACAGCATAAAAGAAGCCAAAATGTTTGCAGCGGCCCGATCGGGCCGCTGCAAGTATATATTGGAAGGTTGTTCGTTATATTAAGCTTCAGGCTCCGCCTGCGCTGCTTCCTCCGCGGGTTCGCCAGCGGCCTCCGTTGCTTCCTCAGCCTCATCCGCACGCACGCGCGGCAGGCTGACGGTGAACACCAGGCGATCCGGCTCCATGTCCGTCTCAATCCCCTCCGGCATGACCAGGTCTCGTACAAACAGGTTGTCCCCCGCCTCCAGCTCGGACACGTCCACGTCAATGGTGTTGGGGATATCCTGGGGCAGGCCGCGCACCGGCAGTGAATCCAGGTGCTGGATGAAGTCAAACTTCTTGAACTCCAATGTATCCCGGCCCAGTATCTGCACGGTCACATCCGCCTTGGTCTCTTCCTTCAGAGAGACCTGCTGGAAGGTCACGTGGAGGATTTCTGCCGTCAGCGGAGCACGCTGTATCTCCTTGACCATGGCGTTATAGCTCTTCTTGTTGTCTACCTTGAGCTTCAGGACGACCGACATGCCCTGGCGGGACATCATCCGCACAAACTCGTCCCGGCGAACGGACAGGCTGAGCGCCTCCTCGCCCTTTGTGGACATCGACACGGGCAGCAAGCCCGCCTCCCTCATGCGCCTATTCTCACGCTTGCTGGCCGATTCTCTGCCGTTGGCAGCCAAAGTGATGGATTGGTTCATTCATTACCCCTCTTTCCAAGGCATGAAGGGAAACGTGGCCATAGGATCTAGTTCACCAACCGGGCTTGCCTGCCTTCTTTGCCTTGCAGTATTTGCATTACTTTATCATACTGACCGAAAATATGCAAAAACTGCAAAAACGGTCTTTACATGCTCAAAAAAACATGCTATATTATTATTCGTCGCTTGGGGCATTAGCGCAGTTGGTAGCGCACCACAATGGCATTGTGGGGGTCAAGAGTTCGAATCTCTTATGCTCCACCATCACCCACTCAGTCGAGTGGGTTTTTTGTTGCCTCGCCGTACAAGCTTTGCCGGCTATCATTTCACCATGGGCAGGATAGTCCTTTTTCCCCTTTTTTAATGCCATCATCCGGTCTATGTGAGGGACCGCGTGCAATGGCGAAAAAGAAAAACCCTGTACCGTCATACAGTACAAGGTTTCTTCTGGTCTGGGTGAGAGGATTCGAACCTCCGGCCTCTTGAACCCCATTCAAGCACGCTACCAAACTGCGCCACACCCAGTCGCGTAACAAACGCAAAGAAAATGATATCCGCCAAAGGTGCATTTGTCAAGCCCAAAAAGGTGCAATCAGCCAACTTTCTACAAAATTTGTGCCTGCCATGTATCCTTGTGCTCCTATCCGCCATTTGCTATACTTGGCCTGCGAAACGGGGTGAATTGTTTGAATCTGGATCAACTGCTTGATCAGCTGCGGGATGACCCGCTGTTTATGAGCTGTGTAACCAACTGGCAGGTGCTGCCACAGCGCCAGGCCAGCTATGCCGATGCGCCGGAGGCGTTGGATGGGCGCATCATGGCCGCGCTGCAAAAGCGCGGCATCGCGCAACTGTACACTCACCAGTCCAGCTGCATTGAGGCAGTCGCCCAGGGCAAGGATGTGGTGGTGGTGACACCCACGGCCTCGGGCAAGACATTATGCTACAACATCCCGGTGCTGTCCGCCATCCTCATGAACCCGGATGCGCGGGCGCTGTACCTCTTCCCCACCAAAGCGTTGTCGGCTGACCAGGTGGCCGAGCTGTATGAACTGGTGACGGCGCTGGATGTGGACATAAAGACCTTCACCTATGACGGCGATACCCCCGCCGCCGCCCGGCGCGCCATCCGCCAGGCCGGGCATGTGGTTGTCAGCAACCCGGATATGTTGCACAGCAACATTCTGCCCCACCACACCAAGTGGGTCAAACTGTTTGAAAACCTCAAATACATTGTCATTGACGAGATCCACGCCTACCGCGGCGTGTTTGGCAGCAACCTGGCCAACGTGCTGCGCCGGCTGCTGCGGCTGTGCGCGTTCTACGGCAGTCACCCGCAGTTCATCCTGTGCAGCGCCACCATCGCCAACCCGCAGGAGCTGGCGCAGACGCTGATTGGCCGCCCGGTGGCGATGATTGACAACAATGGCGCCCCTTTGGGCGAAAAGCACATCATTTTTTACAACCCGCCCGTGGTCAACCGGCAGTTGGGCATCCGAAAGAGCGCACTGCACGAGACCAGGCGGCTTGCCGAGGTGCTGCTGCGCAACAGAATACAGACCATCGTGTTTGCCAAGAGTCGCGTGCAGGTGGAGGTGCTGACCAAGTCCCTCAAAGAGATCGCCAAGGACCCCCTGGGGCAGTCCGGCCGGGTGCGCGGCTACCGTGGCGGCTATCTGCCGGGCGAGCGGCGGGACATCGAGCGATCGCTGCGCGGCGGGCGGGTGGACATGGTGGTATCCACCAATGCGCTGGAGCTGGGCATCGACATCGGCGCGCTGGATGCCTGCCTGCTGTGCGGGTACCCGGGCACCATCGCCAGCACATGGCAGCAGGCCGGCCGCGCGGGGCGCAGGCAGGGCAAGTCCATGACCATCATGGTGGCCTCCAGCGCAGCCATCGACCAGTATATCGCCGGGCATCCGGAGTATTTCTTCGACCAATCCCCCGAGCACGCGCTGCTCAACCCCGACAACCTGTACATATTGCTCAGCCACTTCAAGTGCGCCGCCTACGAGCTGCCCTTTAAGGACGGTGAACCCTTTGGCAACGCCCTGGGGGCGGACAGCATGCTGCAATACCTGCAGGAGGCAGGCATCCTGCGCCATGTAGGCGACGTGTGGCACTGGGCGGCGGAGGACTTCCCCGCCAGCGAGATCAGCCTGCGCACGGCCATGACGGAGAACTTCCTGATCATCGACATCACCAACCCCGCGCATCACCGCGTGGTGGGCGAGATGGATCGCTTCACCGTGCCCATGCTGCTGCATGAAAACGCCATCTACATGCACGAGGGCGTGCAGTTTCAGGTGGAGCAGCTGGATTTTGACGCCTGCAAGGCCTTCATCCGCCGGGTGGAGGTGGACTACTACACCGATGCCGACCTGAACGTCAGCCTGAGCCTGCTGGATGTTGAACTGCAGGGCGACAACGCTGCCTATGGCGAGGTGAAGGTGACCACATTGGTCAAGCTATTTAAGAAGATGAAGCTGGATACCGGCGAGAGCCTGGGCTACGGCCCCGTGCGCCTGCCGGAGACCGACATGCACACGCAGGCCATGTGGCTGACCCTCTCGCCTGAGGAGGCGGGGCAATACCCCAAGGACAGCCTGCAAAACGGCATGATGGGCATCTGCAACACGCTGCGCATCGTGCTGCCGCTGTACCTGATGTGCTCGCCCAGGGACATTGCCGTCAGCTACCAGGTAAAAAGCCCCATGACCGACCGGCCCACCATCATCGTGTACGATACCAGCCCGGGCGGCGTGGGGCTGGCGGAAAAGGCCTATCACATGCGGGGCACGCTGCTTGCCCACGCCCGGCAGCTGATACAGGGCTGCGACTGCGAGCAGGGCTGCCCCTCCTGCGTGGGCCCCGTGGGCGAAGTAGGTGAGGATGGCAAGGCCATGGCCCTCCAGTTGCTGGAGGTGCTGCGTGCCCATGCGCAATAAAACCACCACTATATTCTGTTGTGAAGGAGGGCATCATGCCCAGCCTGGAAGCCTACCGCCGCGCGCTTGACTATTCGTACGCGCCCGGCCTTTTCCCCTGCATGGAGGCCCTCACGCACCGGCCGGACCTGGTGCGCCGCGTGCTGCTGCACAGCAAGGCGGAGCAATCGGCGGCCACCGACCGGCTGCTGAGCCTGTGCCAGGCAAATGGCATCCGGCTGGAGACAGCAGACCGGGCGCTTGCCCGGCTGTCCGGCAAGGAAAATGTGTTTGCCGCCGCCGTGTTTGCCAAGGAGCAGGCCGCGCTGTCCCCCGCCAGCAATCACCTGGTGCTGCATGAAACAAGCGACAGCGGCAACCTGGGTACCATGCTGCGCACGGCACTTGGCTTTGGCTATACGGATATCGCGGTCATCCGCCCGGCGGCCGACCCCTTCGACCCGCGCGTCATCCGGGCCAGCATGGGGGCCATATTCTCCCTTCGGTTAACAGAGTACGGCGGCTTTGACGCCTACCGCGAGGCCTTTGTGCAGCATGCTCTATACCCCTTTATGCTGCAAGGCTCGGCCACGCTGGATAAGGCATGCCAAAGTGCCCGCTTTCCCCACGCACTGATCTTTGGCAATGAGGGCAGCGGGCTGCCTGAACGCTTTGCCGCCCTGGGCCAGGCGGTGCGAATCCCCCATGGGGATGCAATCGACTCGCTTAATCTGGCCATCGCGGCGGGGATTGGTATGTACGCGTTTTCAAGTATTCAATTATAGAGGTTTCTTCTTTGGTGTGCCCGCCTTGCGGGGATAGGCTGCCGGCGAGGGAGCTTTTTTTGTGATGGCCTGCACGCACAGCTGCACACCGGGCAAGGGCAGCGCATACCGCCCCCCTGCCGTGCCACCCAAAATGGACAGCGCACGCCGGGCGTCACGCAGCTCCTCATCCACAGATGGCCCTTTCCAGCACAGGGCGCGTCCGCCTACGCGCACAAAGGGCAGCAGATATTCCGAAAGCACCCGCAGCGGCGCCACCGCGCGGGCGCAGGCCGCGTCAAAGTGTTCGCGCAACTCGCCGCGCGCCGCGTCCTCCGCCCGGGCGTGCAGCACACGCACGTTATGAAGGCCCAATTCGTCACATACAGCCATCAAAAACCCGCACCGCTTCTGCAGCGCCTCCAACAGACAGACCTGCAAATCCGGCCGGGCAATGGCCAGGGCCATGCCGGGAAAGCCAGCGCCCGTGCCGACGTCGATCAGCTTTGCCCCCGGGGGAAACCAATCCGCCTGTAACAGCGGCAGGAGCGAATCCGCGTAGTGCCGCAGGGGCATGTCCTCCGGCGGCACATTGGTCAGGTCCATGCGGGTGTTCCAGTCCAGCAGCATGTCGTGAAAGGCGCTGAGCAGGCCCAACCGCTCCTCGGGCAAAGTCAAACCGCCGGATATGAGCAGCGGACGCAAGGTGTCAAGCAAGGCGGCTCTCCTCCATCTGCATGGCCAGCAGGCGATACACAGCCTGTTCCAGAGACCCTTCCTCGGGAATCTGGCCGGACTTGACCAGATATTCTGTCTCAATCAGCAGGTCATAGGCCTGCTTGAGCAACATCATCGGATAGCGCGCCGCCAGCGGCTGCAATTTGCGCACCACAAAGGGCGGCGAGCCCAACTGCCGAGCAATCTCATCCTGCGGCAGACGCTGCGCGGTCAGGATTTTCAAAAACAGCAGCTGTCTGTACTGCCGCTGCAACAGGCTCAGCAGCATCAGGCGCTGCTCCCCCTCGCGCAGCATATCCTGCATGAGGGCGTTCGCCCGCCCGGTCTGCCCGGACACCAGCGCATCCGACAGATCAAACACCCGGTACTCCGTGGACACCGCGCAGACATCCTGAATATCCTGACCGGTGACTGCTTCCCGCTCGCCCGCGCTGGCCGCCAATTTACCCAGCTCATTGCTGAGGCGGTGCATGTCGCTGCCAATGGCAAACAGCAACTGCTCCGCGGTATGGCGGTCGATCTGCTTGCCATATCCTTTGAGCTCCCGTGCGATCCACTTGATCATCATACCCTGGTCCAGCGGGTCAAAGGTCACCACGCCGCCCAGCTTTGCAATCTGCTTGTAGAGTTTGCGGGTGCCGTTTGCCTTGCCCCGCACAAGGAAGACCAGGCACACCGTCTGCGGCAGATCCGCCAGATAGCGCACCAGCTTGTCGGTATCATCGGCCTTGCCGCCCTTCTTGTCCTCCTCGTCCTGACCACCCTTGCCGGCAGCCAGGTAGCTCGACTCCTTGATCAGGATAAAGCGCCTGTCCGCCATCATGGGCAGCGTCTCGGCGCAGGCAATCAGCTCATCCGCGCCGGGGTTTGTGAGCACCGAGCTGTTGAGGTCGGAAAACTCGCCCGTCAGCACCTGATCGCGCAGGGCCTTCAGGGCGCTGTCCTTGGTGTATTCCTCTTCCCCATCAAACAGATAGCAGCGCAGCAGTTCCCCTGCCTTGAGGCTGTCGAAAAAGCGTTCCCGGTTCATTGCACCCTCCGATCAGAGTAGTGTTCCACCTGCAGGCCCTCGGGGCGCACGGTGAGCATCAGCGCCCTGCCCTCCGCTGTGCTGATGATGGGGATGCCGCCTTCCGCCAGGCGATCCGTCACGGCGGCTGCCCGCTGCAGATATGTATCGCTCTGGCTAAGCAGCGCCAATTGGGGCGATACGGCCTGCAAGTATATGGGCGAGGTGCCCGACCTGGCGCCGTGATGCGCCACCTTGAGCACCTGGGCAGACGCGGCTGAATATTGCTCATATTCTTCAGTCAGATCGCCGGCAGTCAGCAGGGTGACGCCATCCAGGTTCAACAGGAGGGCCATGGAGCTGTGGTTGGCATCCATACCGGGGTACAGGGCGCCCGCCTGTGGCCACAGCACCTCGGCCTGCACGCGGTCTGATTGAAACACATCCCCCTTGCCTGCGTACTGAATGGGGATCCCGCGGGCCTCAGCCAGCGCTAATATCTGCCGGCTGTTGTCGGCAACCTGTACATCCAGCGCGTGCACAGGCAGCACAATGCGGTCAATGCGCACGTCATTTTCCAGCAGCTGCTGCAGGCCGCCGATATGGTCGTTATGCAGGTGGGAGATAAACAGCGTATCCACAGACCGCCCCACGCTGAGCAAATAATTGGACAGATCGCCGCCGTGAACACCGACATCCACCACAAAGGTGGTCCGACCGTCCTCGATCACCGCGGCATCTGCGCTGCCCACGCTGAACTGAATGTAGCGCACCGCATCATCCCGGCCGGCTGCCCCGGCGCCCACAGCGACAAGCAGCACGGCAGCACCCGCCGCCAGGCGTCGCCACCCGCGAACGCGCAGATAGCGGGTGGAAAGCAACAGCACCACATAGACAGCCAGCAAAATCAGCAGCCCGGGCGCAGGGCTGCGCACAGCGGCATAGGGCAGGCCTGCAAAAAAGCCAGTTGCGCGCGTGAAGGCCTCTGCCAGCCAGGATAGCGGCTGCGCCAGCACCTGTGCCGCCGGCATCCACACGGCAGCCACGGGCAGCAGCAACAGCCCGCCCCACATCAACCAGGCCACGGCTATGCAGGCGATGGGGCTGAACACAAGCCCCGCCAGCGGAAACCGATGGAATACCCGCAACACCACGGGTGCTGTAAACAGCGAAGCCGATACCGTCGTAGCCGCTGCCAGAACCACCCCATCCAGCAACCGGCGTTTCCGCTTTATCCGCCTGGCATACAAAAAGTTGAGGCGATCCCCCAGTGTGAAGATGCCAAGCACCGCCAGGAAGGACAGCTGAAAGCCTGCATTGAACAGATCCAGCGGACGAACAGCCAGAATGACAAGGAACGCCAGAGCAAGGCTGGTCAGCGGGTCCGTCCGCTCATGGCTGAGATGGCCGGCCAGCAGCAGGCAACTCATCACCGCGGCGCGCACCACAGGGGCAGAAAAATCCAGCAGCCGACAATATAACAGCAAAACGGACGCAACAACCACAAACTGAACGCGCGGGTGCAGGTGAAGCCGCCTGAGCACAAACATCAGGGCCGCCGCCAGTATCCCCACATGCAGGCCCGACACCGCCAACACATGGGCAATGCCCGCGTCGCGGAACTCCTGGACGGTCTCCTCCGGCAGGTCATCGCGGCTGCCCAGAAGCAGGGCCTTGATCAGCGGGCTGCGTTGCCCCAGCATCTGGTCAAGCAGACTGCCCATATTTAGGCGTGCGCGCAGCCAGCGGTCCGCCGGGGCGCTTTGCCCGGCAGGGTCAAAGGTCAAGCCGCTTGCACCGCTGAGGCCGGCCGGGGTGCCCCTTTGCAACAAATACATGCGGAAGTCAAAGCCATAGGGATTCTGTTGCCCGGAGGGATGATACAGCCGAGCACCCATCTGTACCCGCTGCCCATCCACAGGCAGCGGCGCGTCGGCGCCCGGATAGTAGGTCCAATAGGCAGCGGGTACATGATAGGCGGCGCCTGTCTCGTCGCGCAGCTCCACCTGCCTGAGCACCGCTTTGATGCGGCCGTCCGCCTCCCGGCGCTCGCTCAGGCCTGATACCCTGGCCTGCACCTCATACTTTCCCTCGGCGGGCAGGGCAGGGTTTGCAGCCCAATGGGCCCTGAACAGGCCGAGAAAAAGCGAAACAAAGCACAGCGCAAGGATGACCGGCCTTCGGTATGCGGCAGACACTGCCACCAACAGCAGTGAACACGCCAGCCCGGCCAGCGGCACCCACAGGCCGGGCAGAAACCAGCGCCCGCCGATCCACACGCCCACCCCAAAGAAGAGGGCAACGCACACGATCGGCCGCTGCCGATGAAACGCCCTCGGGTTCACAGCGCCAACCGCAGGCCTGGCGCAGCGGACACGCTGTCGGCAAATACTGCCCTGGCCTCGCGCAGCAGGGAGTGCCTGTCGCCCGTGGGCGGACAATGGGTAATCATCAAGCCTTTTACCTGCGCCTCCCGCGCCAGCATCGCAGCCTGCTGCGCACTGAGGTGCGGCAGCTTTTCATGCCACTGATCGGTCGAAAAGCTGGCATCACAAATCAGCAGATCAGCCTGCCGGCAGAAGTCGGTCAGGTTCTTCCATCGGTCGGTATCCCCGGTGTACACCAGGCTTTTGCCGTTTTCTGTCAGCCTGACCGCATAGGCCGGCACCGAGTGGGCAACCGATTGCACGCTGACCGCCATGCTGCCGATAACATTGACCTGGGCAATGTCCTTGATATCAAACTCCTCCCCCCGGCACAGCTGCAGCAGCGGGCTGTCGTCAAGCGGCGCGTAGATGGTCAGCTTTTTCTGATGAATCAGCAGGTAGTAACGCAACACCAGCAGATCCGAGGCATGGTCATTGTGCCAGTGGGTGATGACGATGGCGTCCAGAAGAGCCGGATCCATCAGCGCCATCAGCTTGCTCAACACGCCGCTGCCGCAATCCAGCAGCACGCTGCCGCCAGACCGGCTGCGCACCAGATAGCCGCTGCAGGCACCATTGGCGCCCGGGTATGCCCCATCACAGCCGATGACCGTCAGTTCCATGCCGTTTCCTCCCGCTTTCTGAACAATAAATAGCCCGCTGAGATGAACAAGCCTGTGCCGAAGAACACCAACTGCACGGAGGGCAGGTGCCCGGACGCATTGATGGCCAGCACCACGGTGTTATAGATCGCATGCGCGGCGACCGGCAGCCACAGCCCCTTATGCCGTACAGCCAACGCCGCCAGGAACCAGCCAAAGAACAGCAGCGTGGCAAAGCCCTGAATGGAAAAATGAAGCGCGGAGAATGCGACCCCGCTCAGCAGTACCGCCAGCCGGCTGCCCCACCTGCGCTGCAGGAAACCAAGCAACAGCCCGCGAAACAGGATTTCCTCGCAAAAGGCAGGCACAATGGCCGCCGTCACAATCGCCCACACAAACCCCAGAACACCTTCAGGCGGCGGGAGATTGGCCTGCTCCTGCGGGGCAAACCCCAGCCCCTGCAGAAAAACAAGCCATAGCCCGGTGAGCAGAATAGACGCTAAGATGAAGGACACCGCGGCAAACACAGTCACCCCAAGCGGATAGATATCCGGCCGCTTCCACAGGGATTGAAAGTGCTCTTTGCGCTGCCGGTTTCGAAGCCACAGCAGCAGCGCCGGCAAACCAATGAGCAGTACTTCCTGCAGGGCAATCATCCCATAGAGCATGGGGACACTCACTGCATCGCCCGTGAACAACATGGCGCCAATCCCTGCCGCCACGCTCAGCCCCGCCCCGGCCACATAGGGCCACTGCGGGCTATTCGATGACATAGTAGCCGCCCACGCGGTCCCGCCAGGCCATATCCAGCAAGATATCCCGCCCGACTTTCAGCCCCTGCCGCTCCAACTGATGGGACACCGTGTGCATCGCAAGCTCCGGCGTATTGTTGTCGTCGCTCAGGTGCCCCAGCACGGCGCGGCGGACGCCTGTCTCGTACAGCTCCATCAGCGTGACGGCGCAGCTGCTGTTGCTCAGGTGCCCGCGATTGCCTAAAATCCGCTGCTTGAGGGATTCTGGATACCGCATATTCTGGCGCAGCATCTCCTCATCATGGTTGCTCTCCATCAGCAGCAGATCTGTACCGGCCAGCTGGCGCAGCACGCGCTTGGGCACTGTGCCCATGTCCGTGGCCACCGCCACGCTGCGCCCGCCGGCATACAGGCGAAACGCCACCGGCTCCACCGCATCGTGCTGAATGGCGATGGGCATCACGGCCAGGTCGCCCACGTAAAAGTCATAATCCGTTTCAAATACACGCCGCTGGCCAACCGGCACCTCGCCCACCGTGCGGGCCATCTTCTCCCAGGTGCGCTCGTTGGCATACACGGGGATGCGGTATTTTCGGCTCAACACGCCGACAGCGCGTATGTGGTCCACATGCTCGTGGGTGACCAAAATGGCCGACAGGGTCTCCGGCAGCACCCCTATTGTGTTCAGCGCCCCTGCGATGGCCTTTCCGCTGATGCCGGCATCGATCAATACCCTGGTGTTGCCGGCAGCCACATAGGTCACATTGCCACAGGAACCGCTGTTAAGCGAACAAAACTCCAACTTCATCGGTCATACTTTCCTATCTCCGTCCGGCCATTGCCCACGGGTGCCCCCATTATATGGGTTTTGCGCATGGCGTTCAAGCGGAACGTGGATTGGCTACAGTAATTCGGACAGAAAAGAAAAGGAGGTGGTATAGTTTAAGAGGACGAAATGAAGGAGGAAGCCATGACAGAAAGACGAGCCCGGCGCACCTACACAGAGGAATTCAAAAAGC
>JAAZBU010000033.1 GCA_012513645.1 Clostridiales bacterium
CCGCCAGGGCGATCAACAGGGCGGTGTACATGGCGCTGTCTCTGGTTTTGAGCAGCTGGCGCGTATTGGTAAACACCACCTCGCCCGCATGGGGAATGCCATCCTTTTTCACATGGATGGCGGCCTTCAGCTTGTCGCCATCGGGCACGGTAGTCACCTTGACGGTGTAGACCGTCTTGCCGTGGGCAATGTTGGCTTGTATTGCCTGCGTAATAACCCATATATGCCTCTTGCGCAAGCACCTGACAGAAGAAAAGCTAAAGATAAAGAATAAACGAAAGGAAAACCAATCAGCCCGCCGCGTGCCTGCCCGCCAGCAGGCCGCCGGCCCAGGCGAACAGCAGGTTGTGCCCGCCGCAGTCGCCATCCACATCCAGCAGCTCACCCGTGAGGTACAGCCCGGGCACCAGCCGGCTTTGCATGGTGGCCGGGTCTACATCCGCAGGATCGATGCCGCCGGCCGCCACCTGGGCGTGGTCAAAGCCGCGCAGGCCGATCACATCCAGCGGGAAGGCGGCTAACAGGGCGGCGGTATCCGCCGGGGAAAGGCCGCGCAGCCTGTCATGCAGCAGGCGGGGCAGGGCGCCCGTCAGCAGGCGTTCTGCCGGCAGGTGCCGGGCGCGCTGCGTCAGCCAGGCCAGCACAGCCGCCCGGTTTTCCCCGGGGGGGCTTAGCTCACCTTGCGGCACGCGCCGCATGCGCCGGGGCATCAGCCCCAGCAAGGGCGACAGGTCGAGGTACAGCCGGGGCTTCTCCCCCCGCTCAAGCAGCGCCCCGGCATCGCGGCTCAGTTGCATCACGCACACGCCGCTCACGCCGTCGTCCGCAAACAGCACCTCGCCCTCGGTGGCAGCCACGGGGCGGCCGGCACTATCCGTCAGGGTGCACCGGGCAGGCAGACGCATGCCCTTGAGGCCGCGCACATCCCCCTTTTGTGTCACCAGCCCGGTCAATGCCGGTCGCGGGGCAATCAGCCGGTGCCCCAGCGCTTCAAGGACGGGGAACAGGCTGTCCGAGCCCGATAGCCGGGGCTGCGCCGGGCCGCCGGCCGCCGCGATAACGGCTGGGGCCATGTAGCTGTCCCCATTGGCGCAGCGCACGGAGAAGCCCGACGCCTCGCGCCGGATATCCACCGCCTCCGCCCCGGTGACCATGCGCACCCGCGGGCTGTCGGCCAGCGGCAGGCGCAGCACATCCAGCACGGCGGCCGCCTGCATGCTGGCGGGGTACAGCAGATCGCCCTCGGCCACGGTGGTCAGGCCCAGCGCGTCAAAAAAGCGCAGCACCTCCTCCCGCGGGCAGTGGCGCAGCACCTCCAGGGCAAACCGGGGATGGCCGAAGTACACGGGCGCCCCCATGTTCATCAGGTTGCAGCGGCCGTTGCCGGTGGCCAGCAGCTTTTTGCCCACGCGGTCGCGCGCCTCCAGCAGCAGCACCCGCTTGCCGCGCTGCATGGCGATGCAAGCGGCGGCGAGGCCTGAAGCCCCGCCGCCGATGATGATCAGATCACCCTTATTTTCTGCTGGGCGCATTGAGGTAGGCATAGTCGATGGCCGCCTGGTGGCCGGCATCAACGCTCGCCGAGGAGTGGGTTTTGGAGCCGACGAAGTGCACGCAGAACTGGCCGTTGAAGTCGTTATCCGGTATCTGGTCGCCCGCCGGGTAGTTGTGGGGCACACCGTACACGCTGCCCGCGATGCTGCGGCCATTGACCGTCACCCACACGGGGCGGCGCTGCCACAGGTTTTTCTCGGCAATCTCCTGCGCGTTGTTCACGCCGTAGATGCGGCACATCACGGCCGTATCGGCCGCGGTCAGCGGCTCGCCGTCGGCATGGGAGCCGCCCGCCCAGCGCCTCACACGGAAGCTGAGGCGTGTCTTCACATCGGTTACCACCGCAGTGGCGCCCCTTGCCCAGATGGTATCCACCGTGGTCCAGTCCAGCTTTTCCATGGGGTACAGCGTGGGCGTCACCGTGCCGCCGCTGGGGTCGGTGTAGGTGCCCTCGGGCACGGTGCCGTACAGCTTGTGCTGGGTATTGGGGCCGGCCACGCCATCCACATAGAGGCCGGCGGCCTGCTGGTAGTTGGTCACGGCGGTGATGGTTTCGGTGGTGTAAATGCCGGTGATGGCCGCGGGGTTGAGGAAGCCCAGCCGCGCCAGCTCGGTCTGCAGGCGGGTGACGTCAGCACCCGTATCGGCGCGCCGCAGCGTGCGGTAGGTGGCCTCCGGCGGGGCGCTGGGGTCACCGGTCTGGTTGAGGGCGGCCTCCTCGGTCTTGGTGAGGATGCGCAGCATGTCGGCGCGGATCCAGCCGGTCACGCCGCCTGCGGTTACCTGGTACCAGCTGTAGCCGTCGGCAGTTGCCGTGGGGCCCTGCAGCTTGGCCACCGAGCCTTGTTGATAGAGGATGGAGTCGGTCCTGGCGGACATGCTGCCCGAGGCGCGCACCAGCACCCGGTCCATCACGGTGACCGCCGTGCTGGACAGGTCGGCCGGGTTGACGGTGGCCGTGGGCACGGGCGCCGGGGTGGCAGGCACGGTCTTGAGGTAGTCGGCCACCTCCTGCGCGGTCATGATCTTGGCCAGCGTGCCCAGCATGTAGGCCGGCACGTTGTTGTACAGAATCTGGTACCACATCCGGCCGCCCGAGGTTGTCGTGCCCAGGTAGGGGAACACAACGCCCGAGGGGGCAATCTGGGTGACGTGCTGGGCGTCCAGGCTGGGCGCCACACGGATGTTGACCTTGGTGATCGTGGTCTTGATGTAGCCGGCAATCGGGCCGGTGGGCGTGGGCGGGGTGACAGGGCCGGGCGTTGTGCCGCCCAGGTAGGCGGCGACCTCAGCCTCGGTCATCTGGCGCACGCAGTCGCCGCGCAGATAGCCGGTATGATCCTTGGTGCGCACAAAGTACCAGTTGTAGCCCTGGTTGTTGACCACCGGGGCAATCAGCGGCCACACGGTGTTGCGGGCCACCTGGGTAAACACATGGCCATTGGTGGTGGCCGTCCTGCGCAGGTTGACGCCCGACTTGGTGGTCACCACGTAACCCAGCACGTTGCCAGAGGGCGTGGGCGGGGTGACCGTGCCGGTGCCCGCGCTGTCGGTCAGCACCGCCATATCTGAGCGGATGTAGCCCGCGCCGGGCACTGCGGTCACATAGTACCAGGTGTAGCCGCCCTGCTGGGTGAAGCCGGAGTACGGCAGCACCGTGTTGCGGTCAAGCTGGGCAAAGCTGGGGCCGCCCGCCGTCTGGCGCAGGTTGACGCCGCCGCGGACGAGCTTGATATAGCCGCCGCCGGCCCCCGGCACGGTGGGCACCGTGGGCACGCTGGGGATGTAGGGGGGCGTGATCGCCGGCGGGGTGGCCGGGTTGCCCTTGTCATCGGTAAAGGTATAGCAGTCGCCGCGCACATAGCCGTACGCACCGCTGGTGTGCAGCACGTGCACCCACTGGTAGCCCAGGCTGCTGACCGGGCTGCCGTAGAAGGGCAGGATCAGGCCGACAGGCATCTGCAGCATGCTTTCGCCGCCGGGCGTGCGCCGCAGGTTGGTGCCGGGCAGCTTGATCTTGATATAGCCCGCCTGGGTGGCAGGGGCCGCCGTGGCAGGCGTTGCACCCGCCTCGGCATTGGTCAGGACACGGATATGGGCCGCGGCGATATAGCCGGTATAGGGGCCGGAATCGGTCATCACTGTCACACGGTACCAGCCATTGACCAGGTCGGCCGGGGTCTCCAGCACGGTCATGCGGGTGTTGAGCAGCAGGCCCACAATGACGGCGCCGCTGGCGTTGGCAATCTGGCGCAGCTGCGCGCCTGCCACGGTGACCACCGCGATGTTGCTCAGCTTGGCGGGGTCACCGGGCGCTGCCGTAATCACCGGCGCGGGCGGGGTAATCCCGCCGGGCGCCTGCACGGGGCTGGCGGCCCAGGCCGTCTCCTCCGCCTTGGTCATGGGGCGGAACACCGTGCCCTTGATATAGCCGTAGTAGGTGCGGTCCAGCCGGGTGGGCAGGTTGGTTTTCACGTGATACCACAGGTCGCCCCCCACTGTCTCGGTGCCCAGGATGTCGGCCGCCCAGTGCGCAGGCAGGCGGTCAATGTAGTCCGTCGTGCCGGCCCGGGGGCGGAACATCGTGTTCGCCACGGTGGTGTAGCCATACTTGGTGGACACATCGCTTGCATCCACCGCGATGGGCGGCGCCAGCAACAGCAAGGCCAACGCAAGGCACAGCAGCCTGTTCAGCGCTTTTTTCCCTGTGTGTTCTCGTATCATATTGCGTACCTCTACCCTTTGCCGCGCATGATGGCGCAGAATATTCCACCAGCAGTATATGACAAATTCATTACACGGTCAACAAATGCTTTGTAATTAGTTTGAGTTTTACATCTAAAATGTCTGAAACGCCGCTTTGGGGAGCTATGCCTTGCGCCCTTCGCCTGCAAACCGTATAATATGAGCAGATTTTCATAGGCAGGAGGGACAGCGATGCGCATCATGGACAGCTATAATGCCTGGCTTGAGATGTTTGCCCCGGATACGGCCCTGGTGAAGGAGCTGGAGGCCATCCGCGACAACCCCAAGGAGATTGAGGACCGCTTCTACACCGAGCTCAGCTTTGGCACCGCCGGCATGCGCGGCGTGCTGGGGGCGGGCACCAACCGCATGAATATTTACAACGTGCGCCGCCTGACGGCGGGCCTGGCCGATTACCTCAAACAGCAGCCCGGCGCCGCCCGCCGGGGCGTGGTCATCGGCTACGACAGCCGCCG
>JAAZBU010000034.1 GCA_012513645.1 Clostridiales bacterium
CAACCCCTTCATCGCCAAGGTGCTGGAGCTGCAAAAGAACAACACGCCGTACCTGTTCCTGGTCGGCTTCCGCTACAACCAGCCCACCGGCTCCTCCCTGTTCCAGGCGGCTGCCCAGGGCATGATGGCCAAGCAGCTGACCGCCGAAGAGGTGTGCAAGCAGGTGCAGGAGGGCATTGCCACCTATTACGTGCCCTTCCAGAAGTAAATCCCGGCGCGGGAAAGGGGCGTGCCCCTTTCCCGCCTTTTTCAATGCTCAACAAGGGGGTGGCGGCAGATGCGCAGCAAACACATGAAGAAGGCGGCCTGGATCGCATTTTTTGTGACGCCCGGGCTGTTAGTGGTGTTTGTGTTTATTCTGATGCCGCTGTTCATGTCGATGTTCAACAGCCTGTTCGGCTGGAACCAGCTGATCCGGCTGGACTTTTCGGGGCTGGACAACTTCCGCAAGCTGTTTGGCAGCTATCCCTATCAGGAGCGCTTCACCAACGCCCTGGGCAACAACGTCAAATGGTTCGTGATGACCATGGTGCTGCAAAACCTGGCCGGCCTGCTTTTTGGCTATGTGCTCAGCAAGCGGATTGCCGGCAGCCAGGTGTACCGGCGCATCTTCTTTATCCCGGTGCTGTTTTCCATCGTGGCGGTCGGCTTCTTGTGGGGGCTGTACCTGCGGCCCAACGGCATGGTCAACGCTTTGCTGGGGGCAGCCGGTTTGGAGCAATATCAAAGTGCCTGGCTGGGCAACGCGAGCACGGCCACCTACGCCATCATTCTGGTCAATATCTGGCGGTGGCTGGGCTTTCCCTCTCTGGTGTTCATGACGGCCATCGACAACGTGCCGGCGGAGTGCACCGAGGCCGCCTACCTGGACGGCGCCAACGAGTGGCAGCTGTTCACCAAGGTGGTCTTCCCGTTGATCATCCCCTCGGTCACCATCATCACGGTGCTGACCATCATCGGCAGCCTGAATGTATTTGAGCAGGTGTATACCATGGCCGGGCTGGACGGCGCGCCCAACTACGCCACCGACACCATCGGCACGCTGTTCTACCGCACGGCCTTCGGCTCGGTGGATTCCGGCGCCCCCGAAATCGGCGTGGGATCGGCCATATCGGTGGTCATCTACCTGATGACCTTCGCCATCTCGCTGCTGTCCATCGGCATCACCCGGTCCAAGGAGGTAGAGCTGTGACGACGGATATGCGTTTCCGCTTCGCATCCGGTCCCAAGAAGGCCTTCATCGTGCTGATGCAGGTGGCCATGGTGAGCTATATATTGCTTATCCTCTACCCCCTGTTTAACATGATCATGTCCTCGTTCAAGAGCACGCGGGACATCATGCGCTTCCCCTTCTCGCTGCCCGATGCGTTCAGCTTTGACAACTACCTGACCGTGTGGGTGGACAAGGGCTTTGGCCTGTATTTTCTCAACAGCTTCCTGTACACGGCGGTGTCCATGGCGTTTGTGGTGCTGCTGGGCAGCATGGCAGCCTACGGCGTCTCCCGCTATGTCTTTAAGGCCAGCACGCTGCTGTACATGCTGTTTTTAAGCGGCATCATGCTGCCGCTGAAGGCAGCCGTGATCCCGCTGTTTCAGATTGTCAAGGGCCTGGGCATCATGGACAACCCGCTGTCGGTCATCATGGTATTCATCGCCATGGGCATCCCGTCCACGGTGTTCATCCTGTCGGGCTTCATGAAGACCATCCCCCTGGCGCTGGAGCACGCCGCCAAGATTGACGGCTGCAGCGACCTGCGCATCTATAGCCAGATTGTGATGCCCATCTGCATGCCGGCCGTGGCGCTGGTCAGCATCTACAATGCCGTGCCCATCTGGAATGAGTTTTTCTTCCCGCTGGTGTTCTTGCAAAATGACAAGTTCAAGACGCTGCCGGTGGGCCTGTCCTCCTTCATCGGCCAGCACTCCACCAAGTGGGATCTGCTGTTCACGGGCCTGTGCATCGCCATCATCCCCATGCTGATTTTATACCTGTTCATGTCCAAATACTTTATCAAGGGCATGACGGCCGGCGCCGTCAAGTAGCCCAAGAAGGGCAGCCATGCAACCACATGAAGTTTCCGCATACCGGCGCATCTACCGCAACGAACTGTTCGACTCGGTCATCCCCTTTTGGCTGAACCACTCCATCGACCGGGAGCATGGGGGCTACTTCTCCTGCCTGGAGCGCAACGGCACGGTGTTTGACACCGACAAGTTCGCCTGGATGCAGGGGCGAGAAATCTGGATGTTTGCCAAGCTGTGCTCGGCCTACGGCACCAGGCCGGAGTGGCTGGCGGCCGCCAAAGCGGGCGTCGACTTCATGCGGCAGCACGGGCGCGCGCCAAACGGCGACTTTTACTTCGCGCTGGACCGGCGGGGCAACCCGCTGACGGCGCCGTACAACATCTTTTCCGACTGCTTCATGTGCGTTGCCCTGGCGGAGTATGCCAGGGTAAGCGGCGACAGCCAGGCCGCGCAGGAGGCCCAGGACATCTACCACCGCATCCAGCAGCGCAAGGACAACCCCAAGGGCATCTGGACAAAGGCCATCGCCGGCACCCGCAGCATGGGCGCGATGGGCTTTCCCATGATTCAGATGATGATGGCGCGCGAGCTGCGCGGCCTGATTGATGAAGAGACCATCCTGCGCATCGTGCGGGAAAACCTGGCCCTGTTCTTTGACCGGCATGTGGACAGGGAGCGCAAGTGCGTGTTTGAACGGGTGCCCATGGGCGGCGGGCGCAACTTTGACAACATGGAGGGCCGCCTGCTCAACCCCGGGCACGCGCTGGAGATCCTGTGGTTCATCATGGACATCGCCCACACCATGCTCAACGACCAGGCCATGGTGGAGGACCTGGCCGACATCATGCTCTGGTGCATCGAGCGCGGCTGGGACAAGCAGTACGGCGGCATCTTCTACTACCAGGATTACCTGGGCTACCCCACGGAAAAGCTGGAATCCACCATGAAGCTGTGGTGGGTGCACAACGAGGCCATCATCGCCATGCTGCTGGCCACCAGGCTGACGGGCAGCGCGCTGCACGAAGACTGGTTCAAGCGGCTGCACGCGTACAGCTTTGAACACTTCTCCGACCGCGCGGGCGGCGGGGAGTGGTACGGCTACCTGGACCGCCGGGGCGAGCCCGTCTTTGGCCTGAAGGGCGGCAAGTGGAAGGGCTTTTTCCACCTGCCGCGCATGCTGATGGTGTGCGAACAGCTGTTGGCGCAGATGGAGGCCGAAGCCGTCCAATAATTCGTGATTCATTGCATAGGGCGCGGGTGATTTCCCGCGCCCTATAGTTTCGCTATTCTTCAATCCACCCGATGCCCAGGCAGGGCAGCCCCAGGTGAATGGACAGCACCAGCCCGACGCCGCGCACGCTGACCTCGTGCCCCATGGCCCGTAGCCGCTGGGCCAGCATCTCGGCCTCCTCGGGGGCGGCGGCATGCTGCACGGCCACCTGCCGCGGCGGCCCCTGCAGGGCGGCGGCCAGCTCGCGCAGCTGCTGCTGGCGGCCGCGGGCCAGCGCGTGGGTCACCACGCCGCCATCCTGCACGCGCAGCACCGGCCGCACATTGAGCAAGGAGGAAACCGACAGCCGCACCACGCCCAGCCGGCCGCTGCGGCGCAGCGGTCCCATGTCCTCCACCGAAAACAGCGTGTGCGTGTGCCCGCTGATGCCCTGCACCTGTTCTGCCGCTTCCTGCAGGCCCATGCCCTCGTCCAGCAACTGCCGCGCCCGGCGCAGTAGCAGGTAGAGCGCGGCCCCTGTGGTGCGCGAATCCACCACGGCCACCTGCCCCTGCCCCACCTCCTTGGCGGCCTGGCAGGCGTTGAGGTAGGTGCCGCTCAGGCGGCCGGAGATGGTGAGGCACAGCGCCTGATGGCCGCCGGATACAATCTGCTCAAATACGCCGGCAAATGCCGCGGCCGAGGCCTGCGCCGTGGTGTACTGGCTCAGGTCCACCCCCGCGTTTGCCCGGGGCGGATGAAAATCCTCGGCATAGCCCTCGGCGATGAAGGCCCGCCCCTGCCGGGCATAGCTCATGGGCACCATCACAGCATGCAGCGCCCTGGCCTCCTGCCGGGTCAGCCCGGCGGTGGTATCGGTTACCAGATAGATCACGGCGCGCCCTCCCCCAACTTGCGGAAGCGGCGGTACCGCTCGCGCAGGATGCCCTCGCCGGACATGCCGGCGTAGCGGGCCAGCGCCAGCTCAAACTTGCGCTTCACGGCGGCGGCGGTGGCGTCAAAGCCGTCCTCCTCGGGGATCAGCCCCTCCACCACGCCCAGGGCCAGCATGTCGCGGGCGGTCAGCTTGAGCGCCTCGCTGGCCTGGCGCACCTTGCCCGCGTCCTTCCAGATGATGCTGGCCGCCCCCTCGGGCGACAACACCGAATACACGGCCCCCTCCAGCATCCACACGCGGTTGGCCGCCGCCAGCGCCAGCGCGCCGCCGCTGCCCCCCTCGCCGATAATCAGCGACAGCACGGGCACCTTGAGGCCCATCATCTCGTGCAGCATCTCGGCGATGGCCTGGCCCTGCCCGCGCTCCTCCGCGCCGATGCCGCAGGCAGCGCCCGCCGTGTCAATCAGGCACAGCACCGGCCGGCGGAACTTTTCGGCCTGCCGCAGGTGCCACAGCGCCTTGCGGTAGCCCTCGGGCTGGGCCGAGCCAAAGTTGCGGCGCAGGCGGTCCAGGTTGTCCTCGCCCTTTTCCAGCGCCAGCACGGTCACACAGGTGTCATTCAGGTAGCCCAGGCCGGCCACCAGCGCCGCGTCATCGGCAAAGCGGCGGTCGCCGAACAGCTCCACAAAGTCGCCCACCATGGCGCGGATATATTGCAGCGCGTCCGGCCGCTGGGGCAGGCGCGCGGCCTGTACCTGCTCGTACGCGCCCATCAGGCCGCCCCTCCCGCATGCATCCTCAGCAACAGGCTCACCAGCGCGCGCTGGGATTCCCGCGGGCTCAGGCGGCCCACAAAGCCATGCGCCAGCTGAAACTCTGCCCGCTGAAAGCCCTCGGGCAGTGTCTGCCGGGTGGTCTGCTCAATCACCCGGGGGCCGGCAAAGCCGATCAGCGCGCCCGGCTCGGCCAAAATGATATCGGCCTGCATGGCAAAGCTGGCGGCCACGCCGCCGGTGGTAGGGTCGCACAGCACGGCCAGGTAAAACAGCCCGGCATCCGAGTGGGCGCGCACCGCGCCCGATACCTTGGCCATCTGCATCAGCGACAGGATGCCCTCCTGCACCCGCGCCCCGCCCGACAATGTGTAGCCCAGCACGGGCAGGCGCTCGCGCAGCGCCCGCTCAAACAGGCGGGTGATTTTTTCGCCCACGGCCGCCCCCATGGACCCCATCATGAAGCCCGGCTCCATCACAAAAAAGCCGCAGCGCAGGCCGTCCACCCGGCCCAGACCGGTCACCACGCCCTCGGCCTCGCCGCTTTGCAGGGCGGCCTCATCCAGCTTGCGCCGATAGTCGGGAAAGCGCAGCGGGTCGCGGGATACGACGGCCGCGTCCAGCTCTTCAAAGCTGCCCTCATCCAGCATCATGGCGATGCGGGCGCGGGCGCTCATCTTGTGGTAGTGGCGGCACCGGGGGCATACATGCAGGTTGCCGGCCAGCTCGTCCTGCGGCAGGCTGCGGCTGCACCCCGGGCACTTGACCTCGGGCTGCGCATCCCGCCCGGGCTCGCGGCCCACGCTCTCCAGCGGCAGGTTGGGCCGGCGGAACAGATCCTTGGAGATCACAGGCTGCCCTCCCTTGCGCTCAGGTAATCGGTGGTGTAGCTGCCATCCAGAAATGCCGGCTCGTTGAGCAGCTCGGTCTGGAAGGAGGCGGTGTGATCCACGCCCTCGATGACGGTCTCGCACAGCGCGGCGTGCATCTTGCGGATGGCCTCCTCCCGCGTGGGCGCGTGGACGATGACCTTGGCGATCAGCGAGTCATAGTGCAGCGGCAGCTCATACCCCTGGTACAGCGCCGTGTCAAAGCGCACCCAGGGGCCGCCCGGCGCGTGCAGCAGCTCGATGCGCCCGCCCGATGGGCGAAAATCCTGCTGCGGGTCCTCGGCGTTGATGCGGCACTCGATGGCATGGCCGCGGCCTTCCACGTCCTTTTGCTGAAAGGGCAAAGGCACGCCCGCCGCCACGCGGATCTGCCACTTCACCAGGTCTACCCCCGACACCATCTCTGTGACCGGGTGCTCCACCTTCAGGCGGGTATTCATCTCCATAAAGTAGGGGTTGCCGCCCTCATCCAGCAGAAACTCCAGCGTGCCCACCCCCTCGTACTTGAAGGCGCGCACCGCCTGGCGGGCGTAGCGCATCAGCGTGCGGCGCTGGGCCGCCGTCAGCTGGGCGCAGGGGCTTTCCTCCACTAACTTCTGCCGGCGCCTCTGCATGGAGCAATCCCGCTCGCCAAAGCACAGGATGTGGCCGTGCTGGTCGCACAGCACCTGCACCTCCACGTGCTTCACATGCTCCAGCAGCTTTTCAATGTACAGGCCGGGGTCGCCAAAGCAGGCCTTGGCCTCCTGCGCGGCCTCGCGAAAGGCGTGGTCAAACTCCTCCACCCGGTCCACGCGCCGGATGCCCCGCCCGCCGCCGCCGCTGCGCGCCTTGATCAGCAGCGGAAAGCCCACCTGCTCGGCAGCCTTGCGGGCCTCGTTTACATCCTCCAGGTCTTCCCGGCCGGGGATGGTGGGCACGCCGGCGGCGGCCACGGTGCGCTTGGCGGCATCCTTGTTGCCCATCTGGCGGATGGTCTGCCCCGAGGGGCCGATGAAGCGCAGGCCGTTTTGCTCGCACGCATCGGCAAAGTCAGCGTTCTCGCTCAAAAATCCATAGCCCGGGTGCACGGCCTTGCAGCCGGTGGCCAGCGCCGCGCTGAGCAGCGCATCCTGATGCAGGTAGCTCAGCTGCGCGGGCGCCGGGCCGATGCAGATGCTCTCATCGGCCAGCGATACATGCAGCGCCTCCCGGTCGGCCTGGGAGTAGACGGCCACCGTCTGCACCCCCATCTCCTTGCAGGCGCGGATGACGCGCACGGCGATCTCGCCGCGGTTGGCGATGAGCAGCTTGGAAAACATGGCTATCCTTCCTGCGGGGTGAGCATCAGCAGAAACTCCCCCTGGCAGCACAGCTCATCCCCCACGCGGGCCTCCCCCGCGATGCGGATCAGGCTGCCCGCCGCGCGCAGCAGCCGGCAGGCGGTCTGCACGGTCTCCCCCGGCTTGACCATCCGGCGGAAGCGCACCCGCTCAATGCCCACAAACAGCGGCGTGCGCCCCTTTTGCAGCTCGTCCTTCACCAAGATGCCCGCCGTCTGGGCGATCATCTCGCACAGCATCACGCCGGGCATGATGGGGTTGCCGGGGAAGTGCCCCTGCAAAAATATCTCGTCCTCCTGCACGCGGTAGGCCCCCCGGGCCTGGCCCGCGTCCAGCAGGTGCGCCTCGTCCAGCAGCAGCATGGGCGGGCGGTGGGGCATAAATTCCTTGATCTCTTGCTGGTTCATGTATCCTCAGTCTGCTTAATATAGCTTGATCAGCGTCTGCCCGAACTCGACCACGCTGCCGTTTTGCACACAGATGTCGGCCACGCGGGCATCCTGGGGGGCGGTCACCTCGGTCACCTGCTTCATAACCTCCACCAGGCACAGCACGTCGCCATGGCGCACGCTGTCGCCCGGCTGCACAAAGGGCTTGGCCCCGGGCTCGGGCGCCTCGTAGAACACGCCTACCACCGGCGACTTGACCTCGATGATGTGGTTGAAGTCCGGCCCGGCATCGGGGATGGCGGGGGCCGCATCAGCGGCGGGCAGCGGCCTGGGCGGCGCGAAGTATACCTCCCGGGTGCCCTCGGGCCGATGCAGGCGCACATAGTCCTCCCCCTGGCGCACCTCCAGGCTTTGCAGGTCGCTCTTTTCAAACAGGCGCAGTATTTCGCGCAGCGGCTTCAGATCCATCATGCCCTCCTGAATGCCAGCACGCCGTTGTGCCCGCCAAAGCCCAGCGAGGTGGACAGCGCAAGCTCTGCCTGCCAGGGCCGGGCGGTGTGGGGCACATAGTCCAGGTCGCACGCGGGGTCGGGCTGATCCAGGTGGATGGTGGGCGGCAGCATGCCGTCGCGCAGCGCCAACATGGCGGCGATGCCCTCGGCCCCGCCGGCCGCGCCCAGCATGTGCCCGGTGGCCCCCTTGATGGAGCTGATCGGCGTGGCGCGCGCCCGGGCCTCGCCCAGGGCATGCTTGATGGCCAAGGTCTCGGTCTTGTCGTTGAGCGGGGTGCCGGTGCCGTGGGCGTTGACGTACAGGGGCTGGCGGCCGTCGTCACCGGCCTCCTCCAGCGCCAAAGTCATGGCCCGCGCCGCGCCCTGGCCCTCCGGGTCAGGGGCGGTGATGTGGTAGGCATCGCAGGTGGCGCCGTAGCCCGCCACCTCGGCATAGATATGGGCCCCGCGGCTGCGGGCGCGTTCATACTCCTCCAGCACCACCACGGCCGCGCCCTCGCCCAGCACAAAGCCGGCGCGGCGCGCGTCAAAGGGCAGGCTGGCCGCCATGGGGTCGGGCTGCTCGGACAGCGCCATGCAGTTGGTAAAGCCCGCGATGGCAATGGGGTTGACCGAGGCCTCGCTGCCGCCTGCGATGGCGGCATCCGCGTAGCCGTGGCGGATCAGGCGGTAGGCCTCGCCAATGGCGTGGGTGGAGGTGGCGCAGGCCGTCACCACCGGGATGCAGGGCCCCTTGGCCCCGTAGCGGATGGCGATGTTGCCGGCGGCCATGTTGCCGATCAGCATGGGGATGCACAGCGGCGACACGCGCCCCGGCCCCCGGGTGAGCAGCTTTTCCGACTCGCGAAAGAACGTCTCGATGCCGCCGATGCCGCTGGATACGTTGACCGCCAGGCGCTCAGCGGGCACGGTGCCCGCCAGGGCGCTGTCGGCCATCGCCTGGTGGGCGGCTGCCATGGCATACTGGACAAACAGGTCCATGCGCCGGGCCTCGCTTGCCTCCATGCCGTGCTGGGTCGGGTCAAAGCCCTTGACTTCGGCCGCGATCTTCACCTTGTAGGCCGAAGTATCAAAGCGAGTCAGCGGCCCGATGCCGCAGTCGCCCCGCAGCAGCGCCTGCCAGAAATCCTCGACGCTCTGCCCAATGGGGGATATGATGCCGATGCCGGTTACTGCCACACGTTTCATGCGTTTATCCTCACATATACAGGCCGCCGTCCACCTGCAGGACGCTGCCGGTCACATAGCCCGCCCCGGGGGAGCACAGGTAGGCCACCGCGTGGGCCACTTCCTCGGCCTGGCCCAGGCGCTTGAGCGGCACGCTTTGCAGCGCGCTGTCCAGCGTCTGCGGGTCCATCTGCCGCACCATGTCGGTGTCGATGTAGCCTGGGGCCACGGCATTGCAGGTCACCTGCCGGCTGGCCAATTCCCGCGCGATGGTCTTGGTAAGGCCGATCAGGCCGGCCTTGGCCGAGGCGTAGTTGGCCTGGCCCGCGTTACCCATCATGCCCGATACCGAGGTGATGTTGACGATGCGGCCGGGCTTGGCGCGCATCAGGTCGCCTGTGCAGGCGCGGATCAGGTGAAAAGCGCCGTGCAGGTTGACCCGCACCACGCGGTCAAAGTCATCGGGCTTCATCATCAGGGCCAGCCCGTCGCGGGTGATGCCCGCGTTGTTGACCAGCATGTGGATGGGCCCCAGCTGGGCGCGCGCCTTCTTGACGGCGGCATCCACCTGGGCGGCGTCCGCCACGTCGCACTGCAGCGCCAGGGCGCGCACGCCCTTTTCCTCCAGCAGCTGCACGGTCTCCCGTGCGGCGTCCGCCCGCCCGGCGTACAGGATGGCGATCTGCCCGGCCTGCTCGGCCAGCCGGAGGGCAATGGCGCGGCCGATGCCGCGGGATGCGCCGGATATCAGCGCGGTGCGCGTGTTGTTGCTCATGTAGTTGCTCCCATCATGGTCAGGGCCTCCTGCAAGGCCTGCGGGGTATCTGCCCGGGCGCAGCGCGCCTGAGGCACTATCTTTGCGATCAGCCCGCACAGCACGCCGCCCGGGCCCAGCTCCACAAAGCGGTCCACACCGGCGTCGGCCATGGCGCGCACGGTGTCCTGCCAGCGCACGGGGCTTGTTACCTGGCGGGCCAGCAGCTGCGCGGCCCGGGCCGCGCCGTAGGGCCGGGCGGTCACATTGCTGTACAGGGGATAGGCGGGCTCCCTTAGCTCCTCCTGCGCCAGCGCATCAGCCAGCCGGTCGGCCGCCTGCTGCATCAGCGGGCTGTGAAAGGCACCGCTCACCTTGAGCCGCATGGCCCGCCCGCCGGCTGCGGGCAGCGCCTTTTCAAAGGCGGCCAGCGCCTCCAGCGTGCCCGATACCACCACCTGCCCGGGGGCATTGTCGTTGGCCGGCCACACGCCGGGGTGCTGCGCGCACAGCGTCTCCACCCGCTCCCTGTCCAGCCGCAGCACGGCGGACATGGCGCCGGGCGCCTGCTCGCCGCATTCCTGCATCCACTGCCCGCGCCGCGCCACCAGCGGCAGCGCCCGGCCGGGGCTGATCAGGCCGGCAAAGGCGGCCGCCGTCCACTCCCCCAGGGAGAAGCCGGCGCAGCAATCGGGCACAAGCCCTGCCTCCTGCGCGGCGGCAGCCGCGGCCAGCCCGACGGCCAGCAGCGCGGGCTGAGCGTGGCGGGTCTGGGTCAGCAGCTCGTCCGGCCCGTCAAAGCACAGCGCCAGCAGGCCGGGGTGCAGGGCATCCAGCGTGTGCAGCACCCTGCGCGCGGCGGGCGCGCCCTCATACAGCGCGCGGCCCATGCCGGCGGTCTGCGCCCCCTGGCCCGAGAATACAAACGCTAACTGACCCATTGCCCCGCCCCGCGCAGCAGCTGCTCGGCCTGGGTGAACATGGCTTCAATGATGTCCCGCGCGGGCAGCTTTTCCTTGACCAGCGCGGCCGCCTGCCCGGCCATCACGCAGCCGGTCTCCATATCGCCCTGCCGGGCGGCGCGCCACAAGGCGCCCGTGCCAAACTGCTCCAGCTCCTCATTGCTGATGGCGGCGTTGGCCTCGCGGCGGGCAAACTCGTGCATGTAGCTGTTTTTGAGCGCGCGCACCGGGTGGCCCAGCCTGCGGCCCGTCACCACGGTGTCAATATCCCGCGCGGCCACCACGCGGTCCTTATAGCAGTCGGGGATGGTGCACTCGTTGGCCGCCAGAAAGCGGGTGCCGCACTGCACGCCCTGGGCGCCCAGCATCAGCGCTGCCGCCACGCCGCGCCCGTCGGCAATGCCGCCGGCCGCCAGCACCGGGATGTTCACCGCGTCCACAATCTGGGGCACCAAAGTCAGCGTGGTCAGCTCGCCGATGTGGCCGCCGGCCTCGCACCCCTCCGCCACCACAGCGCAGGCGCCCTCTCGCGCCACGCGGCGGGCGATGGCCACCGAGGGCACCACGGGCACCACCTTGATACCGGCCGCCAGCCAGCCGGGCATGTACTTGCCCGGCAGCCCCGCCCCGGTGGTGATCACAGGCACCTTTTCCTCGGCCACCACCTGCGCGGTTTCGGGCACAAAAGGGCTCATCAGCATGATGTTCACGCCGAAGGGCTTGTCCGTCATGCTGCGGCACAGGGCGATCTGCTCGCGCAGGTAGTTTGCCGGCGCGTTCATGGCGGCAATGATGCCCAGCCCGCCCGCGTTGGATACGGCGGCGGCCAGGTAGGCATCCGATACCCAGGCCATGCCGCCCTGAAAGATCGGGTACCGGATGCCCAACAACGCGTTGAGCCGCGTAGATATCATTTTCCGGCCTCTTCCACCTGCTTGACCAGGCTGCCCACGGTGCCGTCCAGCGTGCTCATGTCGATGGTCACCGAGAAGGTGTCCTCCAGGTTCATGATCAGCTCGGCCACGTCCAGGCTGTCCAGGTTGAGCTCCTGAAACTTGGTTTCGGGCGTGATGGCATCGGCGGCAGAGCCTGCGCGCTCGGCCAGGGCAGTGGCAATCTTGTTCATAACATCCATTGTAAGTTTCTCCTTCACTTCATTAGTTAGTCATCCTAAGTATTTAAGCGAAAAAAAGCGTTTCCGCGTGGTCCCTGAGTTCGTGCGGCACGGGCTTGTCCCACCGGATCAGGCAGGCGCCGCTGGTCATGCCCGCGCCAAAGGCGCTGAGGGCCAAAGTGTGGCCGGGCTGCAGCAGGCCGCTGTGGTACAGGTCGTACAGCAGCATGGGCACGCTGGCCGAGGAGGTGTTGCCCAGCCGATGGATGTTGGTGGGCATGCGGGCGGGGTCTACCCCAAGACGCTGGCGCACGGACTGTATGATGCGCATGTTGGCCTGGTGCAGCAGCACCCAGTCGGCCTGCGCCACCTGCATGCCGGCCTCCTCAGCCGCGGCCTGCAAATCCTTGGCGGAGGAGGACACCGCGAAGCGGAATACATCCTGCCCCTGCATGCGGATGCCCCAGCTGCCATCCCCCTCAGACGGCGTATAGGGGCAGGGTTGCGCCGGGGAGGCGCTGTACAGCAGCTCGCGCCCGGTCTGCGCGGCCAGGCGGATGCTCAGCAGCCCCTCGCCCTGCCCCACCACCACGGCGCCCGCCCCATCGCCAAACAGCACGCAGGTGCCGCGGTCGCTCCAGTCCGTCACCCGGGACAGCCCCTCCGCACTGATGATCAGCACGTTCTTTGCCTTGCCGCTGCTGATGTAGGCATCCGCCGTATCCAACGCATAGATAAAGCCCGTGCAGGCGGCGTGCAGGTCCACACAGGGGCAGTCGGCCTCCAGGCCCTGCTGCACCAGGCAGGCGATAGAGGGAAACAGGTCGTCCCCCAGGGCGGTGGTGCCGATGATCAAATCCAGGTCGCGCCCGGTCAGCCCGGCATCCGCCAGCGCCTTGCGCGCCGCGTCCAGCGCCAGGCTGGTCACAGTCTCATCCTGCATGATGCGCCGCTCATGGATGCCCGTGCGGGTGCGGATCCACTCGTCGGTAGTGTCCAGCAGCTGCTCCAGCTGCGCGTTGGTAACGGCCTGCGCGGGCAATGCCCGGCCAATGCCAAGTATCTTCAAGGTTTTTCCTCCTGGGCCAGCGCCTCTTCCTGGCTGCGGAAGAAGGCCAGCAGGTTGTTCAGCCCCGCCAGCAGCGCGTCCTTTTGCGGCTGGCTCAGGCCCTGGGTGGCGCGGTTGACCATCTGCCGGTGGAAGAAGCGGTGCACCGCCTCGGCGCGGCGCCCCTCCTCGCTCAGCTGCACGATGACCACGCGGCCATCCTGCTCGCTGCGGCTTTTGATGACATAGCCCTTGCGCGCCAGCTTGTTGATGGCCGCCGTCACCGAGGGCAAGGTGATGGACAGGTCGCGCGCCAGGTCCGTGATGCTGCGGCCCTCGCCGCCCTGGCGGTGCACGGCTTCCAGCATGTGCAACTCATTGATGCTCAGCTTGTCCGCGCTGATGCGGTGCAGCATCTCCTCCTCCAGGCGCAGGATGCTGTTGAAGGTATTGACCAGCAGGTCGTTAAGCGCCACGCCGAACTCGTCCATCTTCCCCTCCCCTTCCTGTGCCTGTGTGTCGCACCCAATTGATTAGTTAGGCTAACGAAGTGCATCATACCCCTGTCCGGCGGGTTTGTCAACACGGCGATGCCCGTGCATGGCCGGTATGATATAATCGTACCGTACAACCCCCGCGCACCCAGGTCTCCGCAACGCCATCGCAAGGGAGGAACCACCATGACATCAAGCGATTTCAAGCGCCCCGATGCCCAGCCCGCGGCCGAGGAGCACAAGAGGCAATCGCCCGAGCTGGCCACCGCGCTGCGCCGCCACAGCATCATGATGCCCGACAGCATCTACCAGTGCTCGGGCATCCGCATCATGGGCACGCGCATCAAATCCGTCATTTTCACCACCGACGCGGCCATCCTGGCCAACAACAACGCCCAGGCGGTGCTGTGCGTCTACCCCTTCACCCCGCAGCTGAACATCACCCAGGCGGTCATCAACATGGCGCGCTGCCCCGTGTTTGTGGGCGTGGGCGGCGGCAAGACCAGCGGCGGCCGCAGCATCCAGCTGGCCTTGCAGGCCGAGCTGCTGGGCGCCTACGGCGTGGTGGTCAACGCCCCCATGTCCAACCCCATGATCAAGCGGCTGTCGGACACCGTGGACATCCCGGTGATCGCCACCGTGACCTGCGAAAAGGACGACTACCTGGGCAAGGTAAAGGCCGGCGCCGGTATCCTCAACGTATCGGCCGCCGCCCAGACCCCGGCGCTGGTGCGCCTGCTGCGCCGCGAGCTGGGGCCGGACTACCCCATCATGGCCACCGGCGGCCCCAAGGACGAGACCATCGTGCAGACCATCGAGGCCGGCGCCAACGCCATCACCTACACCCCGCCCACCACCGGCGACATCTTCGAGGGCATCATGACCCGGTACAGGAGCGGGGAATAGCAAACACCGCTGTCAGAAAAACGGTACGAGGGCGTTTTGCCCTCGTACCGTTTCATTTGAACCCCTCAATCTTTCCCCAGGCTCAGATACGGGGCCGCCCCCGCAGCCGGCTCAAAGGGGTTGAGCCATTTGATCATGCCAAAGGGGATGGTTTCGGCGCCATGCGCGGCGCCCTGGGGCAGGCGCAGGGCGTAGGCCGCGGCATGCAGCTCGCGGTGCAAAATGGCGCAGGCAGTGGGCACGTCGAGCCCGTGCAGGGCCAGGTCCTTCACCACCACAGCCTCCCCGTCCCACTCGCAGTAGGCCATGCCCTCGCCTGCTCCTGCGGCAAATTGCAGCAGCGGGGCCTCCCATGCCGCGGCGGCCTTTATCACATAATCCAGCCCCTCCTCATCCCAGCGGGCATACAGGCGGCTATCGCCAAAGGCCTGATCGCGCAGGCCCACCCAGGCCCGGGCATCCGGGGGCAGCAGGCGGGCATCCTGGGGGCAGGGCGGCAGCGCATCGGGCGTCAGCCGCAGCAGGTCGTAATGAAACACCGTTTCATAGCCCCGCTTGCCGTAGAAGCGGAACAGGTCGTCCCCCGCCGGCACCAGCAGGGCCGCGGCCTCGCCGCGCTCCCGGGTGATGCGCTCGGCCTCGGCAATCAGCGCCGTGCTGACGCCCTGACCGCGGAAGCGCAGATCGGTCGCGATGGCAAAGAAGTAGCGGGCAGGGAAAACCCGCCCGCCTGAGACCAGATCAATGGGCAGCATGCTGAGCATGCCGCGCAGGTGGCCGTCCTGCTCGTCGATAAGCAGGTTATCATAGCGGTTGCGCCGCGCGAAGTAAAAGTCCGTGGCCTCCTCACTATCGTGAAAGGCCTCCATCCACAGGGGCTTCAGCCGGGGCAGGTCCTCCGGCCGGCTGAAGCGGATCACGCCTCGCTCTCCTGCGCCGGCTCTATTTCCTGCGCGGTATACTTGGCCACCAGGTAGATGGGATCGTAGCTCAGCTTGGCGCGGCGCAGGCCCTCGTCGCCCGTGTCATCCTCGCGGTTGACAAACTTGTAGTTGGCCGCAAAGTGCTCGGCAAACTGCTGGTTGATGATCTGGTAGGCGCCGGGGATCTCCTGAAACGCCTTTTCAAACTGCACCAGGTACACATCGTCATTGAGCGGGTCGCCGATGGAGAAGGCAATGATGCGGCCCCCGGCGCGGATAAAGCCGCCATCCATCCGCAGCTCAAAGTAGTGGCGGAAGGTCTCCTCCAGCGCGCAGATCTCATCATCCAGGCTCTCGGTGGAGCCGCCCGCAGCCGCGGACAGCTCGCGCCAGCGGTGCGCCATCTGGTGCACCTCATCGATGTTGCTGCCGTCGATGGTTTCAAACTGCCAGTCGCGGTATTCCTTGACAAACTTGTTGATGTTGTTGCGCTTGGGCGACAGCTTTTTGCCCGACAGGCCGATCAATTTCTGGGATTCGTACACATAGTCATACGCATGGCGGATGGGGGTGATCTCAAACCGACCGGGGAACAGCGCCTCCAGCCGCAGGCGGTCCTCCTCCAGCAGTGTATTGAAGCGCAGGGGCACGCCGCGCTCGCGGGCATCCTCCTGCATGGCCTCAATCACCGGCAGCAGCGGGCCCGTGCCCATGGGAAATACGTAGGTCGGGTTGTTGCTATTGGCCATCACCACGGCGTAGCCGCCAAAGCGGGCGGCCTGGATATTGAGCACCTTGCGCCAGACAAAGAGGTTGGTAAAGCTGTACTCCAGCGAGCCCCTGTGCCCGGCGCGGAAACACTCCTCCATCCAGTCGCGGTCGCTCAGCTCGATCAGTTTAAATTGCAGGGAAGAAATAATGGTCACCGGCCTTTCAAGTTACTTTCTGCGGAGTGCAGGTTCCATCGCTCTTGAGCAGATGGCCCGCGGGCACAAACCCGCGCACGCTGCACAGCGGGTACACCCGCCCGCCCCGTCCGATGATTGTACCCGGATTGAGCACGGCATTGCAACCGATCTCGGCAAAATCTCCGGCCAAAGCGCCCACTTTCTTGCGGCCGGTCTCGTAGCGCCGGTCCCCGGCCCTGACCACCACCAACGTTTTGTCTCCCTTCACGTTGGATGTGATGGAGCCCGCGCCAAAGTGCGACTTGTGGCCCAGCACGCTGTCGCCGATGTAGTTGTAGTGGGGCACCTGCACCCCGTCAAAGAGCACGCAGTTCTTAAGCTCCGTGGAGTTGCCCACCACGGCCCCCTTGCCCACGATGGCGCTGCCGCGGATGAAGGCACAGTGGCGGATCTCGGCCCCCGCGTCCACAATCAGCGGGCCGGTCAGGCTGGCGGTGGGGGCCACCGTGGCGTCCCGGGCGATCCAGATATCCTGCCCGCGCTGCTCAAACACGACGGGGTCCAGCGTGGGGCCCAGCGCGCGGATAAAGGCCTCGATGCCGCCCAGCACCTCCCAGGGGTATTCCTTGCCTTCAAACAGCGCCGCCGCGATGGTGTGATCCAGGTCATACAGGTCCTTGATGCCGATCAAAACGCTCATCTCCTTATGCCTCATGGCCGTTGCGCTTCATGGCGGCGATGATGCTGTCCACCGCCTCCTCGCAGGCATCGTGATCCAGCGCCTCGGCCATCACGCGCAGCACGGGCTCGGTGCCCGACTTGCGCAGCAGCACGCGGCCGGTATCGCCCAACTTGTCCTCGGCGGCCTGGACTGCGGCCTGCACATCGGGGTCACCAAGCGCGGCGTCCTTATCCTGCACGCGCACGTTCTTGAGCACCTGGGGGTACATGCGGCAAGGCTCGGCCAGCTTGCTCAGCGGCATGTCCCGGTCGATGATAGCCTGCATCAGCTTGATGGCCGTCAGCACGCCGTCGCCGGTGGTGGCATACTTGCTGAAGATGATGTGCCCGCTTTGCTCGCCGCCCAGCAGGTGGTTGTGCTCGCGCATGCACTCGGACACGTACTTGTCGCCCACGGCGGTCTGCTTGTAGCCGATGCCCGCCTCGTCCAGCGCCTTGTACAGCCCCAGGTTGCTCATCACGGTGGTCACCACGGTGTTGTCGGGCAGGTTGCCCCTGTCCTTCATGTGGCGGGCATAGATGTAGACAATCTGGTCGCCGTTGATCACCTGGCCCAGCTCGTCCACGGCCAGGCACCGATCGGCATCGCCGTCAAAGGCAAAGCCCACGTCCAACTTGTTGTCCAGCACATGGCGCTGCAGCTGGTGGATGTGGGTGGAGCCGCTGTCTTCGTTGATGTTGGTGCCGTCGGGCGCGCAGTGGATGGGGAAGGTGATGGCCCCCAGCGCGTCAAAGACGGACTTGGCGATCATCCAGGCGCTGCCGTTGGCGCAGTCCAGTCCCACGCGCATGCCCTTGTAGCTGTTGCGCGCCAGCGAGATCAGGTAGCCGATGTAGCGGTTGCGGCCGGCGTAGTAGTCCACGGTCTTGCCGATCTTCTCCCGCCGCGCCAGGGGGTAGGGGCCGATCTCGCCGTCCAGGTACTGCTCGCAGGCGGCGATCACCTCGTCCTCCATCTTCTCCCCCCGGGCGTTCAGCAGCTTGATGCCGTTGTCGTAAAAGGGGTTGTGGGAGGCCGAGATCATGATGCCGCAGTCAAAATCCTCCGTGCGGGTCACGTAGCTCACGCTGGGCGTGGTGGTCACGTGCAGCAGGTAGGCGTCCGCGCCCGAGGCCGTGATGCCGGCGGCCAGCGCGTCCTCTAACATGTAGCTCGACAGGCGCGTATCCTTGCCGATGACCACCTTGGCCTTGCTCCCCTTTTGCTCGCTATACCAGTGCCCTAAAAAGCGGCCGATCTGCACCGCGTGATCCGCCGTTAAATCCACATTTGCCTCTCCCCGAAACCCATCCGTGCCAAAGTATTTGGACATGATTGCCCCTCCTCTATCGCTTATCGCTGCGTATGCTGTTCACGCTGTTTTACCCGGACATCGTACAAACGAATTATACGCGCGGCGGGCGATGTGTGCAAGCGGGGGAGGATGAGAGGAGCTATTCGGAATTGGGAATTCGGAATTCGGAATGAATAGATGTACAAGTCAGGACAGAGCGGGGTTATTTGATTCGATTCAAGGTGCTGTTTTGAGATGGGATAGCCTGCGGCGTGCCTGATTCCGAATTCCGTATTCCGAATTCCGAATTTCGGCAACGCCCCCTCTCACGCCCCCGCCCGCATTGCCCTTCCGCTCGTCCCCAGAGCACCCTCATCCAACGCGCCGTCACTCAACACCTCCCGCCCGTTGATGAACACGCGGCGGATGCCGAAGGCCGCGCCCCGGTCGGGCACGCCGTCGCGCAGCGCCTGCTCGTCAAACACCGTGAGGTCGGCAAAGCAGCCCGGGCGGATGTACCCGCGGTCCGCCAGGCTGAAGCGGTCGGCGGTGGCGCCGGTCATCTTGCGCACGGCGCGGGGCAGCGTATCGCCCCGCCCCAGCAGCGCGTCGCGCAAAAACTTGGGGAAGCAGTCGTAGATGGCAGGGTTTTGCACCCCGTGCTCCTCAACCCAGCCGTCCGTCATGAACAGCACATGGTCGTTGCGGGACAGGCGCTCGATCAGCTCGGGCGTGCTGTAGGGCCCCATGTTCACCCGACCCTTGAAGTCCGACCATTCGCACAGCCGCAGATACGCCTCGATGGGCGCCACGCCCATGTCGCGGGCGATCTGCGCCACCGTCTTGCCCTCGTACTGCTCGTGCCCCGGGCCGATGTAGGCGATGGTGATGTCTGAAAAATCAAAGCCCAGCAGCAAAATGCTGGCCCGCGCAAGCGCGCGGAAGCGCAGCATGTTGTGGGGCAGGCGCTTGGCCCGGGCGTCCAGCGCCTGGTACCAGGGCGGCATCACCACCGTGATGACGGAGGTGCCCAGCGTCTCGTTGTAGATGTCAAACTGGGCGTCGATCCCTTCCGCCCGCATGGCCGCCAGGGCGTCCAGCAGCTCATCCGCGCAGCCAAAGCTGCGCCGCCCCACAAAGATGGCGTGGGAGTATTGCAGCTTAAGGGGCGTGCCGCGGGCCAGGTCGTGCAGCTCATCCAGCGCGCGCAGCAAGTGGGGCCGCCCCAGCAGCTGCGGGTAGGCCATGGACACCTTGGAGCATGCCCGCGGGTGCACGGTCAGCGGGCGGTCATAGCGCACGCACAGCTCGGCCACGGCCTTCAGCTCCTCCTGCGGGGCATACATGCCGGGCTCGTACATCAGCCCCAGCGACAGGCCGCAGGCCCCCTCCCGCAGGCCCTGCTCCAGCACGGCCAGCATGCCCTCCTGCTCCTCCCGGGTCAGCGGGCGGCTGACGTTGCCGGCCACGCCGGCGCGGGCGCTGTTGTGCCCCATCAGGGCGGCAATGTTGCAGGGCACGCGGCCGTCAATGGCGTCAAAGAAGGAGGCCATGTCGCCGTAGCGGCCGGTGGTGTCGTGAAAGTGAAACAGCCCGCCCCCCACCAGAGCGGCGTGGGGGCTGTCCGCCGCAAAGCCGGTGGCCGACAGGCCGCAGTTGCCCGTGACAAAGGAGGTGATGCCCTGGCGGATAAAGGGCTCAAGCCATGGCAGCGGCTCCCGCCTGATGGCCATCCAATCGTTGTGGGAGTGGGCGTCGATAAAGCCCGGCGCCAGCGACAGGCCGCCCAGGTCGATCACCCGGGCACCATCGGCAGGCAGATCCCGGCCCACGGCCTGAATGCGATCACCGCTTACCAGGACGTCCCCCGCCTGGGGTAACTGGCCGCTGCCGTCGTAGATCATGGCGTTTTGCAGCAGGATGTTCATCGGGATACCTCTCCATTCTTACAAATAAGTATCCGGGCGCATGTGATTTACATGCGCCCGGATACGGTTGGCATTATTCCATATTATTCAGCACAAAGATGGCGTAGGCCACCTCGGCGCGGGTAGCGGGCGCCTGCGGGTGCAGCATGCCGTCCTCGGCCAACAGCAGGCCTTTGGTCAGCATGAACTGCATGTTGCCCACGCTGGCGGGGCTGATCTCAGCCTGGTCGGCGATGTCATCCAGCGGGGCCAGGGCGGCCTTGGTATCCATGCCGGCAGCCACCGCCAGGAAGGTGGCCATGGTGTCCGCCAGCTTTTCACGGGTCAGGGGCGTGTCGGCCCGGTCGTCGGCCGCCAGGATGCCGGCCTGCGCCAGCATGGGCACGCCTTCCTCGGCAGTGCCGGGGATACCGGCCAGGCCCATCACCGCGCCCACCAGGTCGCCCAGGGTGGCCGGCTCATCCACGCCGAACACGCCCTCGCCGATGGGGGCCATGGCCTTGCCCTCGTACACGAAGCGCACGGCCTCGTAGTAGGGGCTTCCCTCCACCACGTCGCTGAGCACATCGCCCGATGTATCCTTGACGGAGAAGGGGTTGTAGGTCTTGTCAAACAGGTCCTTGTTCTGCTCAATCGCTGCAGCGCCGCCCGCGGTGGAGCGGTAGCCCTTTTCGCTGAGGGCGCGGTACATGTCGGCGTAGGCCTTCACGCCCTCCACCGTCAGGCCTTTCAGCTCGCGCATCCAGGTCAGGTAGCGCTCCTGCGGCTTGCCGTCGATGGTGGATACCAGCGCGCTCAAGGCGCCCGACAGCTCGCCCTGGGAGAGGGCATAGTTGCTGTACGCGGACAGGATATAGCCGTTGAGGCCGTCCTGCTCCAGCGCCAGGGAATCCAGCATCTCGGGCAGGGCGGCGTATACGTCAAAGGTCTCCTTCACGTTGGGGTCGCGGTAGGACAGGATGAACACCCCGTCCTCCGTGGCGACGTGCTGCACGCTGTAAGCACCGTACTGATCGCGCAGCTTGGGGTACAGGAAGGCATCGGCCACCAGGCCGCTGAGCGCGTCCAGGGCGCCACTGGTGCCCTCCAGCCCAAGCTGTTGATAGGGGGCGTATACCAGGTTGTACTGCACGGCGGAATCCACCACAAAGCCCTCGCGGTGGGCCACCTCGGGCAGCTGATAGGCCGCCTTGTCCCTCGCCTGATCCTCCAGCCGGGCCAGGAAGGCATCCGCCGCCTGTCGGTGGGACAGGGCGCTCTCCTCGCTGCCGGCAAAGGCCGACACGGCGCCGTTGCGCACATGCATATGCTGCTGGATGCCGGCCAACTTGTCCAGCGCAGCCTGCGGGTCACTGGCCAGCAGTGCCTCGGCCTGCTCCAGGAAGGCGTAGTAATCCAGGTGGTTGAGGTAGTTGAAGTAGGCAAAGCTGGGTGAGGACGAGGCAAACGCCCGGTACACCTGAATCTGGTAGATGCCGTTGGTGATGGTCTGCTTGAGGGCGGCCTTGGCCTGGCTGAGCACATCGGCCACCTTGCCCGCGTCATCTAACTTGGTTTCGTACAGCAGCTCGTACACCAGGTCGTAGGCAGGGGCCATGTCCTCATCCATGGCGATCCAGCTGACCCGCAGGTAGGGGTTGCACTGGTCGCCCTGGGGGCCGCCGTACACAGTGGGGCGCACCTCGGAGCGGTACAGGTAGCGGGTCATCAGCGCCGACAGCTCCGCGTTGTCGTGCTGGGCGGTGTCCAGCTTGCCCAGCAGGTCAATATACAGCTTGTACCAGTGCAGGTCCTCCTGGGCAACGGCGCCGGCATCCAGCAGCAGCAGGGCCTGGCCCACGCCGCCCACATCTGCCTGGGCGTCCATGCGGCGCACCTGGTCCGCGCCCACTTCATCAGCAATGGCATAGATGCGCCGCTCCTCGGGCAGCGTATCCACGGTGACAGCCTGCAGGCTGGCCACCAACTGCGAGGAGTCGTCCTCCTTTTGCGCGCCGCTGGCGGCGGTGGAGGCCACGATGGCGTCGATCTCCTCGGCTGTCATCTGGGCCTTTTTGGCGGCCAACTCCTCGGCCAGCTGCTGGGCCTGCTGCTCCTTCAGGCCGGGGACGGGGGCGGTGACCACCAGCGCGGTGCGCGGATTGCCGGTCAGGTGCTTGGCAATCACCTGCTGGTACACGCCCTGCTCGGCAAAGGGCACATAGTTGGCGGTGTTGTCCACATAGCGGCTGTAGGCGCCGGTATCCCCGGTGGCCGCCCACAGGTAGGCAATGCTGGGCGCTACGTCCGTGCCCACGCTGGCGCTCTCGGTGGACAGCAGCAGCGCCAGGCGGGTGGCGGCAGCCACGGCTTCAACCGCGGTCAGGTCGAAGCCATTGTCTTGCACGCCGGCCAAAGATTCATCGACGATCTTTTGAAACAGCGGGGCATCCTCGGCCGACAGGCCGGTGGCCCGGAACACAACGCTGACCTCGGGGGTGGCGTTGTCAAAGTAGCAGCCGGCATTGGCCGAGGGCAGCTGCTTTTTCATGGCCTGCTGGAAGGGGGAGGACGCCTCGTTGAGCAGCGTGGTCAGCAGGTCCAGCGCCGCCTCGTCCTCGGCTGTGGCATCGGTCAGGGCGAAGCCATAGTACACCACGGCGCCCTTGGCGGTATCGCTGCCTGCCTCCACCGCGAAGTCGAACTGCTGCTTGACCGGCGCGGTCAGCGGCTGGTAGCCCGCGTCCTCAAAGGCAAATTCTTTCTTGTCATACGCAGAGAAATAGCCGTCCAGCAGCGTAAGGAAGGCGGGTAAATCCTCAATCTTGCCGTACAATAGCGTCAGTGAGTTGGAGGGGTGGTAGTAGTCGTCATGGTAGTCCTTGAGGTCCTGCCAGGTCATCTGGGGGATGTGGGCCGGGTGCCCGCCGTAGGAGTTGCCGGTCTCGCTGCCCGGGAACATCGTCTTTTTGAAGTTGAACATGCTGGCCGTCTCAATGCTGTAGGCGCCCTGCATCTCGGTGTACACGGTGCCCACCAGCGTGAGCGGCGCATCCTTGTCAGCCATGGCATAGCGCCAGGCCTCCTCGCGGAAGATGCTCTCCTCCTGCATCAGCAGGGGGTTGAAGGCGCTGTCTACATAGTAGTCCACGTACTTGAGCAGCTGCTTTTCCGACAGCGAGGACACCGGGTAGGTGGTGATGATGTCGGTGGTCATGGCGTTCATAAAGGTGTTGTACGTCTGGTGAATGAGGTTAAAAAACAGCGACTGGGAGGGGTACTTCATCGAGCCGCCCAGCGTGGCGTGTTCAAACACATGGGGCAGGCCGGTGTCGTTCACCACCGGCGTGCGAAACGAGATGTCAAACGCGCGGTTGTTATCCTCATTGGCCATCAGCATCACCGTGGCGCCGGTCTTGCCGTGCTCCAGCACGGTCACATCGGCGTTCACCAGCTCCAGCCGGGTGCGCTCCTTCACGATAAAACCCGCAACCTCGTTGCCCACTGCATATCCCTCCTGTGCCAGGGCGGACAGCCCGGCAACAGACAGCAGCACCGCCGCGCACAGCATCAGGGCGACTCGGGTTTTCCACGTATGTTTCATGGGTTGGCCTCCTTGTTTGATGGTTATGAATTGTAACAAAACGGGGGCCATCCGGCCCGGAGCACGGCCTGAACAAGGCCTCTGTGTCAGGTTATTCACCCGGCATGGCCATGTCAAGCCAAATGGGCCACTTCACAAGAATTTTACCTGCAGCGCACACGGGCAGCCCTTCCCCTGCCGGGCCAATGGGCGCGCCTGAGGGCCTCTTTCCTTGACAAAGCAGGGGGCCCAACGGTATGATGTCACCAATGAATGGAGGCTTTTTTGCATGCAGAACAACCTGACGATGGACAAGCTGGTCGCGCTGTGCAAGGTGCGCGGGTTTATCTTCCCCGGATCGGAGATCTACGGCGGCCTGGCCAACACCTGGGACTACGGTCCGCTGGGCGTGGAGTTCAAAAACAACGTCAAGCGCGCCTGGTGGAAGAAGTTTGTGCAGGAGAGCCGCACCAACGTGGGGCTGGACAGCGCCATTTTGATGAACCGCCAGGTATGGGTTGCCTCCGGGCATGCGGGCAACTTCAACGACCCGCTGATGGACTGCCGGGCGTGCAAGGCGCGCTTCCGCGCCGACCAGATGATAGAGGATGCCGCCAAGGCCGCGGGTGAGCCCGTGCAGGCCGACGGCTGGAGCAACGAGCAGCTGCAGGCATACATTGCCGAGCACCAGCTGCCCTGCCCCCAGTGCGGCAAGCACGACTTTACCGCCATCCGCAAGTTCAACATGATGTTCCGCACCCACCAGGGCGTCAACGAGGACAGCGCGGCCGAGATTTACCTGCGGCCCGAGACCGCCCAGGGCATTTTTGTCAACTTCAAAAACATCGTGCGCGCCACCCGGCGCAAGCTGCCCATGGGCGTGGCCCAGATCGGCAAGTCCTTCCGCAACGAGATCACGCCCGGCAACTTCATCTTCCGCACCCGCGAGTTTGAGCAGATGGAGCTGGAGTTCTTCTGCAAGCCGGGGGAG
>JAAZBU010000035.1 GCA_012513645.1 Clostridiales bacterium
AGCACCATCACAGCCAACGGCCCATCAAAGGAATAGGTAAGCCCGGTCAGCAGGGCGACGGCCATGGTGGCCGTGAGGCCGGGCAGCATGCCAAAGATGAGCCCCAGGAAGACCGACAGCGTAAGCGCGATGAACCCATAGGGCGTAAATACCACCGAGAGCGCCTGGACAATGAAATCCCAGACCATAGTGACCCCTCCCCTTACGGCATTGGAACGGTAAACGCATACTGGAACAAGCTCACGATGCCGGCTACGCACAGCGCCGCGATGACAATCATCTTGATCGCGGTTTTCAGCGTTCCATCATAGCGGACGAAGACCAGCACAGCGCCCAGCGCAAGGAAGGAGCCCAGCCAGAAGGGCAGCCTGCCCAGCAGGAAAAACACATAAAACCCAAAGATCACCAGGCCCACGATGGCCCGGTGCACCTGCGAACTCTTGGTCATGGCGACAGCGCTGTCCTTCAGGCGAGCCATAAAAGCCGGCACACGGCCATGCTTCATCGACTCGCGCAGCAGGCGCACCGCCATGATCAGCAGGCCGCCTGATATGAGGATGGGCATGAAGCCGGCAGACTCATAGAAGGGCAGCTTCTGCCGTTGCCAATAGCCAATGCTGGTGATGATGACCGCGATGGATACGCCAATCAGGATGAGCGCAGTCAGAAAATCCAGGTGGGCGATCTTTGAGTCGTCCGCCACCTCAAAGCCCATCGCGTCACGGGCTTCCGCCTCCGTCGGGGCGTTGGTTGCTTCGGGCTCCACAGATGCTTGCGGGGGAGCCTTGAATTCTTCGGTCAAACCCATCGCTTCCTTTCATTGGGGCGGGGATGGTGTCAGCATCCCCGCCCATCACTGGTTTCCTAAGTTAGTGCTTACTCGGGGCGCGGAATGCCGAACTCCTCGGGGGATTTTTCAGCAGCGCCGTTGTCGTACAGAATCCAGGTGACCTTGGAGGAGGTGGCGTCGCGCAGAGCATTGGACTCCTCCGCGTTGAGCGCCCGCAGCAGCACGCCCTTCTCGTTGGCGAAGTTCTTGGCGGCGTCGGTCTCGCAGGCCTTCAGGTAGGCGGCCTCCAGGGCATCTTTGGCTTCCTGGGGAACATCGGAGGGGAACATCAGGCCAAAGGCATCGCCCAGGGGCAGCGCCTTCTCCACCTCGGGCAGGAAGTTCTTGATGGAGGGGATAGTGTAGTCCAGGCCTTCAAACTGCAGGTCTTCCGCCGTCAGCGCGGCCAGGGCGATGAGGTCGCCGGAGCGCAGCAGGTCGATCATCTCGTTGGAAAGCTGCGGCGTGAACACCACTTCGCCCGCCAGGGTAGCCGTCACCGCGGCAGCACCGCCGGTGTAGGCGATGTGCTTGTAGTTGCCAAAGACCGGGTCAACAGCCTTGAGCACTTCCATGTTCACAAAGCCGGTGGAGCCAATGCCGGCGGTGCCGCCGGTGATCTCGCCGGGCTTTTCCTTGAGGGCGTTGTACAGGTCATCAAAGGTTTTGTACGCGCTGTCCTTGTTAACAGCGATGATGCCGGGCACGTAGTAGGCAGCCAGGTAATCCCAATCGTAGGGCGCCCAGTCCGCCAGGCCCATGACGCCGTGCCCGTAGGGGGTGGCGTTGGCGATGAGGGTATAGCCGTCGTGCGGGGCGAGGATGGCATCATTCATGCCGATGGTGCCGGCAGCGCCGGGCGTATTGACCACCGAGATGCGCACGCCCATGGTCTGCTCCATGTCAGCGGTCAGCAGGCGGCCGATCAGGTCGGAGGAGCCGCCGGCGTTCCACGGAACGATCAGCGTGATGGGTTTGTTGGGGTAGGTGGTTTCGCCCAGTGCGGGAAGCACGAGCATCGAGGCGATGAGCAGGAATACCAATAGTTTCTTCATGCGAGAAACCTCCTTATTTTGTGCCGGGCGGTGAAGCGCCGCACATCATTGATTGTAGTATACGAGATATTCCGCTCCGAAACAAGGCGAATCACTATAAACTGTCCGTAAAATTTTTTGTATTGCATCGAAGCATGCGTTTTGTTATTATTTCTATACAGCAAGGTTATCGTTTCTTCGCACCGCAGGCTCATGCAATTGGCATGGACTGCTTCCTTTCAAACACACAAGGAGGTCCTCATGCGATACGGGTATGCCACCGGTTTTGCCTCCCCCATCAAGGATGCCGTGGACTACAGGCTGCTGGACGACATTCAGGCCGCAGGGTTTGACTTTGCGGAGTTTCCGCTGGCGCTGCTGGCCTCGCTGCCCCTTGATGAATGCCGCAAGGCCGCCGGCAGGTTGGACGCGCTGGGGCTGGGGGCCGACAGCTGCTGCAACATGTTCCCGCCCTCGGTGCGCATCACCGGCCCCAAGCGAGACTGGCAACATGCCCGCGCCTACCTGGATGGCGCGTTTGAGCGCATGACGCTGCTGGGCGTGCGCAAGGTGGTGTTTGGCAGCTCAGGCGCGCGCAACCTGCCCGAGGGCACCACGCCGGCGGAAGGGTACCGGCAGGTGATCGACTTTGTGGGCGAGGTGGTGCTGCCTTTCCTGGAGGCCCACCGCATGGTGCTGGCGATGGAGCCCATCGGCCACTACGAGGCCAACTTTATCAACACGCTGGATGACGGCATGCGCGTGGTGCGCGGTGTGAACCACCCGCGTGTGCGCCTGCTGGCCGACAGCGTGCATGTGCTCTACGAGGGGGAGGACCCGCACCACCTGAAGGACTATGCGCAGCATCTGGAGCACATCCACGTGTGCGAGGCCGAGCGCGCGCTGCCTCTGGGGCAGGTAAGCGAGGGGCTGAAGCGGTTTTTAACCATCCTGCAGGCCACCGGCTACGACAAGACGCTCAGCTTCGAGCCTGTCCCCTACGCGCTGCCCGAGATGCGCACCGCGCTGAACACCGTTAAAAGCTATTTTATTTAATACGAAACTCAAACCTTAACGCTTTCGTTTCGTATAATCCCTAATACCAAACGACCCTGCCATGCAAACCGCGTGGCAGGGCCGTTTATATTGTATAAGGTGCCCCTACTTCGAGCTGAACAACAGCTCCAGGTGATGCCCGATATGCTTGTCCAGCAGGGCCGCATAGTCGTCAGCGTATCTATCCAGCAGCGCGTACAGGCGATCGCGCAGGGCGCGGTTGCCGTGTTCATCCTTGGCCGTCAAAATCAGGCCGTAGGTGATGTGCAACAGCTGGCGGGCGTCGTTGTGGTTCATCAGCTCGGGCAGCTGCTCATCGGACAGCGTGTGCACCTCCGGGATGCGGCCCAGGTCGGTCGTCACATGGTAGTAGGTGGTGGCCTCCGGGAAACTGTTGAGCGCAAAGGCATGCAGCTCGCGGTAGAAGGCCGGGTCCTTCATGGCGACCAGGCGCACGGCCTCCAGCCAGTTGGTGCCCGCCGTCTTGATGTGGAATACCCCGTCCGTCAGCTCGCCCACGGCCGGGAACACCTTGAACTTGTCCGAGCCTGAGTGCACGCTCACCTTGTAGCCAAACTTCTTGGCGATGGCATCGTGCACAGCTAACTCGCGGCTGAACTGTTCCACATCGCCGATGTAGTCGATGCCCTTTTGAAACTCGCCGCAAAAGCGAGGCGCCAGCGAGGCAAAGTGCACGCCGTGGCGCACCAGCTCGTTGGCTACAAAGTAGTGCTGCAAGGGGGTGGTGGGCGTCATGGTTTCGTCGATGGAGATTTCAAAATCCACCGGCTTGCCCTCCACGTAGCGGGCATAGATATCGCGCATGAAGCCGATCGCCTCGCCGTATATGAGCACGGTGCGCATGAAGCTGTCCCGGTCAAACGTGAGCGTGATGCCGGGGGCGATGGCGATCTCCCGGTTCAGGTATATCGCCTCCAGCTCCGGGTCGGGCTGGTAGCGGGCCGCCAGGGCATCATGATCCAGATCGGCCGCGTCGCCGCGGATGTGCTCGCTGCAATCCAGCGTAATCATGGAGTACCCGCAGCGCAGGGCATATTCGATCTCCTCAGGCTTTTTGAGGTGGTCGCCATCGGCGCCAAAGCCGCCCTGATACCCGGCCTTGAACACGGCGAAGGTGGCGCAGTCCAGCACCTCCTCATAGCTGCGTTGCGTCAGGTTGAGCTCGCGGATGGACTGCTGGGCCAGCACGGGAAACACCTGGGGATAGCGCTTGAACACCCGCAGGTGGCCGGCCGTGGCCACGCCCAGCCGGTCGCCCACGCCCATGGAGCAGCCGCCCGGCAGCCCGGGGCGCGGCGCCGTAAAGGGAAACACCTGCCGCAGGCGCTGCGCGTTCTCGTGGCTGAGGGGGGCCACCAGGCACTCTTTGTCCTCCCGGTGCTCGCGCTCGCCTACAAAGCCCAGCGCGCCGCCGATGACCACCAGCCGGTCGCCCTGATCGGTCGGCGCCATGAAGACCGTGGTGCCCTCCACCCGGTGGATGGATTGGGTATAAGGGGTGAAGCCGCAGATTTGCTCATGATGCGCCATGTATTACCTCCTGTGACAGGCCAAAGTAGGCCGCCGTGTTGTTGTAGCTGATGTCCTCCACCATGCGGCCCAGCAGGGCCATGTCGCGGGGGTACTCGCCGTTGTCCACCCAGGTGCCGATCAATTCGCACAGGATGCGGCGGAAGTACTCGTGCCGCGTGTAGCTCAAAAAGCTGCGCGAGTCGGTCAGCATGCCGATGAAGTTGCCCAGCACAGAGAAATTGGCCAGGCTGGTAATCTGCTCGATCATGCCGGTCTTGGTGTCATTGAACCACCAGGCGCTGCCGTGCTGCACCCAGCCGGGGTGCTCCGGCCGCTGGAAGCAGCCGATGATGCTGCCGATCTGCGCGTTGTCGCCGGGGTTGAGGGAGTAGATGATGGTCTTGGGCAGGCCGCCCGCCTGCTCCATGTGCCCTAACAGCGCGCCCAGCTTGGCCCCGCTGTCGGGCGCGCCCCAGATGGCGTCAAACCCGGTATCCGGCCCCAGGGCGGCCATGGCGCCGGGGTTGTTGTTGCGCACCGCGCCGTAATGCAACTGCATCACCACGCCCCGCTCGCGGTACAGGCCGGCCAGATAGGTCATGACCTCCGTCTTGAAGGCATCGGCCTCCGCCCGGCTGAGGGCCTCGCCGCGCAGCGCCTTGCGCAGGATGGCATCGGCATCGCCCTGCTCAAACATCATGTAGTCCAGCCCATGGTCGCTGGCAGGGCAGCCCAGCGACACAAAGTAATCCAGCCGCAGGCGCAGCGCCTCCTTCAGCCCGCTCAGGCTGTCGATGGACAGGCCGGCCGCCTCGCCAAGGCGCGCCAGATACTCCTTAAAGCCCGGCTTGTCGATGTTCAGGGCCTTGTCCGGCCGGAAGGCAGGCAGCACCCGGCAGGCAAAGGACGCGTCCTGCGCAATCAGCTTGTGCCAGCGCAGGTCATCCGCCGGGTCGTCGGTGGTGCAGATGGCCTTCACCCCGGACCGGGCGATGATGCTGCGGGCGGACATGCCCTTGAGCTGCTCGTTGCCCTTGTCCCAGATGGCCCGGCAGGTGTCGGGGGTGAGGGGCTCGTGGATGCCGAAGTAGCGCTGCAGCTCCAGATGCGTCCAGTGGTACAGGGGATTGCCGATCATTTTGGGCATGGTGGCTGCCCAGCGTTCAAACTTCTCGTAGGGGGTGGTGGAGGCGCCTGTGATGTACGCCTCCGCCACGCCGTTGGAGCGCATGGCCCGCCACTTGTAGTGGTCTCCGCCCAGCCATATCTCGGTCAGGTCGTTGAACACCTTGTCTTCGTAGATCTCCCTGGGGTCGATATGGCAGTGGTAGTCGATAATCGGCATCTGCGCCGCGTGGTCGTGGTACAGTTGGCGCGCGGTGTCGCTCGACAGTAGAAAATCCTTGTCCATAAAAGGTTTGCCCATTGATGCCCTCCTAATGGGTATTTGCGCATGCTGCGCATTTGCTCACTGCCCCTATTTTTATTCATAAACCGGGGGATGTCAAGCCGTTCTTGACAAGGAGGCCGACGGCCCTATAATATGAATGCCAGAGCATAAAAATGCGTACGCCGGCCATGCCAATTGAGCGGTGCCACCTCAAGATTGTTTGATGCACCGCGTTCCCCTATCCCCCGCAGATGAAGGAGATAAGGAAGGACGGAGGACATCGCCATCCTGCATGTAAAGGACTACCTGGTGGAGGGCGTGCCGTGGCCGCGGGTGAAGGGCTGATGGACTTTGGGCCCATCTTCACCCGCCTCGCGCCCAAAGGCCCTGCCTGCACATCACACTGAAAAAAACGCTGCCCGACAATGCCGCCCGCGCCCTGCAGCATGTGCGCAAACTGTGGCAGCAGGCCGGCGGCAAACAGGAGGACACATGAAACGAATTCCCTTGGGGCAAAGCAGCCTGAACGTATTTCCCCTGGCGCTGGGCACGGCAGACTATGGCCTGCCCCGCATCCCTAACGAGGACGCCCTGCGGCAGATGGACCTGTATGCGCAGCTGGGCGGCAACCTGCTTGACACCGCCGAGGTATACAGCAACTGGATACCGGGCGAAAAATCCCGCAGTGAAAAGCTGATCGGCCAGTGGTTGCGCCAAAGCGGCCTAAAGGGCAGCATGCTGATCAGCACCAAGGGCGGGCACCCCCTGTTTGAAAGCATGACCACACCCCGCCTGTCGCCGCAGGAGCTGGACGACGACCTGCGCCGGAGCCTGGACAACCTGGGCGTGGCGCAGATTGACCTGTATTTCCTGCACAGGGACGATGTCAATCGCCCGGTGGACGAGCTTGTGGATTATCTGGAGGAAAAAAAGCAGGCCGGGCTGATCGGCGCCTACGGCCTGTCCAACTGGACGCTGGGGCGCGTGCAGCAGGCGGCGGAATATGCCAAGCGCCGCGGCATCACGGGCTTTTCGGTCAACCAGATCTACTGGAGCCTGGCAAGGGTCAACCCGCCGGCCATCGGGGACAAGACGCTGGTGCCCATGGACAAGCCGTTTTACGATTACCATGCCCAGACCGGCATGGCCGCCATGGCCTATACCTCGCAGGCCAAGGGTTACCTGTCCAAGCGGTATCAGGGGCAATCCATAGCAAACGACCTGCAGGCCCTGTACGGCGGCCCCCACAACGAAGCGGTGCTGGAGCAGCTGCTGCCCTGGTGCCGCGCGCAGGGGTGCGACCCGGCCCAGGCCACCCTGTGGTGGTTCATGGCGCAGCCCTTCACTGCCGTGCCCGTGGTCTCTCCCGGCAACCTCGACCAGCTGCAAACATTGATGGACGCCGTCAACGCCGACCACCCGCCGCTGCCCGAGGGGCTGCCGGCGTGGTAATGCCCATCTCTTTGTAAATACCTCCCACCCTATACCCTAAGCCCGGCCAGCCATTCAGCGAGGTTGGGCATTTCTGTGCCCTCCGCCGCGCGCAGCCGGGCCGCCAGGTCCTGCGGGGTGAAGGGGCTGCCGGCCAGCGCCTGCTCCACGCGGGCGGCCAATTCCGGGTCGTTGGCATCGGTGTAGCAGCGCGCCTCTAACACCATGCCGTGGCGCAGGGACAGCAGCAGCTCCGCCTGGCCCCAGGCAAAGCGCTCCATCAGCGTGATGTCAAAGGCCGGGGTGCGGCCAAAGGTCCAATCCCAGGCGCGGTACTTGGCCTCCAGCTCGGCCAGCAGCGCCGGGTCCAGCGCCGTCTGCCAGTCCAGCCGGCGGGCCGGGCCGTATTCCTGCGCAAAGGCATCAAACAGCTGCTCCTTCAGCGCCGGGATGGTCATGCCCGGCGCCTGGGCGGCCAGGTTTTCCACCCGGGCGCGCACGCTCTGCACGCCCTTGGCGGCCAGCTTGGCCTGGGAGGGGGCCAGGAAGCGGCCAAGGTTTCCCATGTCCACATTGACCAGCAAAGTGCCGTGGTGCAGCGCCTTTTGCTGGGTGATGCGAAAGGCATTGCCCGAAAACTTGGCCCCGCTGCCCTTGAGCACGATGTCGTTGCGGCCCGACGCCTCGGCCTCGATGCCAAAGGCGGCCACCGCGCGGCGGATGACCTGCAGCTGCCGCGCCACATCGTACAAGGCCTTGGGCATCACAAAGGAAAAGTTAAGGTTGCCCAGGTCGTGGTACACAGCGCCGCCGCCTGTGGTGCGGCGCACCAGCGTGCCGCCCGCCTCACCCAGGGCGTCCACCCGGCACTCCTTCCAGGCGTTCTGCCCGCGGCCGATCACCACGGTGTGGGCATTCTGCCACAAGAACAGGCCGGGCGCATCCGCCGCGCTCAGCAGCAGCGCCTCCTCGATGGCCAGGTTGACCGCCGGGTCAAAGCCGGCGCTTTCATACAGGCCGTTCATGCCCTGCCCCCCAAAGCGCCGCTCAACATGATCAGTTCAAACAACATCGGTGTCCCTCCCCATTGTGCTGGCAGCATTCTATCATACTCCGGCCGTCTGTTCACGCGTGGTTTACAAAACCCGGCCCAACCTGCTATAATCAATGAACAAAGTTTCACAGACGGCGGATGTTCTCCTCTTCATTTTAGGTTCCTTACAGGCAGATGCCTGTCATGTTGCACCCCATCAAACACATAAGGAGGATTCCCCATGAGAAAAACCCTGTCCCTTCTGTTGGCGGTCGCCCTGCTGCTGGGCCTTGGCGCCTACGCAGTGGCGGAGCAGCCGCTGGCCATCTCCCTGTACTACTCTGACAATGCCACCCTGCCCTTCCAGCAGGATTGGCCGGTCATCGTGGCGCTGGAGAAGCAGTACAACGTGAAGCTCAACTTCGAGCCCATCCCCATGGCCGATTACGGCACCAAGGCCGGCCTGGCGCTGTCCACCGGCGAAAACACGCCGGACGTGATGCTCTACCTGACCACGGGCGGCGCGTACTCCTCCTACGCCCTCAACGGCGCCATCGTGCCCATCTCCGACTACGCGGAGTGGACGCCCCACTTCAACGCCAGGGTGGAGGAAATGGGCCTTCAGCAGGATGTGGACCTCAACCGCCTCAGCGACGGCAAGCTGTACTTCCTGCCCAGCCTGTTTGACAAGCCCTTCTACGACGGCGGCCTGATCCTGCGGGAAGACTACCTCAAGGCCAAGGGCTTTGACGCCCCCAAGACCTTTGACGACCTGTACAACATCATGAAGGCCTACAAGGAGGACAACCCCGGCAGCTACCCGCTGACCTCCATCGTGGGCCTGCGCGTGGTGCAGCGCATGACCATGCCGTCCTTTGGCGTATCGGTCGGCCGCAACACCGGCACGGGCACCGGCACCCTGTCCTGGGACTATGACAAGAAGGAGTACTTCGCCGGCGCCATCTCGCCGCAATACAAGGACTACATCACCTTCATGGCCAAGCTGCATGCCGAGGGCCTGCTGGACCCGGAGCTGGAGCAGGACAATGCCTCCACCGCCAAGAAGCTGGCCACCGGCGCCGCCATGGCGGTGTACGGCTACTACGACCAGATCGGCGGCTGGGAGCAGGCCAGCGAGATTGAAGGCCTAAAGCTCAACATGTACCCGCCGCTGGTGGGCCCGGGCGGCGCCCATCACCAGCCCAAGAGCAAGACGGGCGGCGGCCTGCTGTTCCCCATCGCGGTGAGCAAGCGCCCCGACTTTGAGCAGGTGGTCCGCAAGCTGGATGAAATCTTCTACTCGGAGGATGCCACCAAGCTGTGGTGCTTTGGCCCCGAGGGCGACAGCTACAAGATGGACGGCGACAAAGTCATCTACAACGACGCCATCCTGGGCTCGGCCGACGGCATCTACAAGTACATGCAAAACGCCTACGGCACCGGCTGCGCCGGATTGCAAAACGTGTGGTACCTGGACCGCGAGCTGACCAAGTACGATGAGAACTATGCCCGCATCAACGCCGAAGTGGCCGCCATGCCGGACGCCATCCAGTACACCGTGCCTGTGCCCAGCTTTGACGACATCACGGCAGAGGATGCCTCGCTGATGCAGACCACGCTGCTGGACGCCTTCAACGTGTGGGATGACGAGTTCCGCACCGGCAAGAAGTCCATCGAGACCGACTGGGATGCCTTCGTGAAGGACATGACCGACAAGGGCATTGAGAAGTTCCTGGAGATCTACAACGCCAACAAGAAGCTGTAACCGCTTAATCAAATGGCCCGCCCCGGCAGCCGGGGCGGGCCGCCCTTTATGGAAGGAACCCGCATGAAACAAGTGAAGCCCGCCCTGCCCGCGCGGCGGCCCGCGCTCAGGCGCTACCTGTACAACAACTGGCAGCTGTATGTGATGCTGCTGGTGCCGTTTGCGTATTTCCTGCTGTTCAAGTACGTGCCCATGTTTGGCAACATATTGGCCTTCCGGCGCTTCCGGCCGCTCACCGGCCCCTTTGGCGTGCGGTGGGAGGGGTTTCGGTATTTTGAGCAATTTTTATCCCAGGGCGACTTCTGGCGCGCCTTCTTCAACACCCTGACGCTGGCCGCGCTCAATCTGGTGATCAACTTCCCGGTGCCCATCATCTTCGCCGTGATGCTCAACGAGCTGCGCAGCCTGCGCTTCAAAAAGCTGGTGCAGACGGTGAGCTACATGCCGCGGTTTGTATCCACGGTGGTGGTGGTGTCCATCCTCAGTGAGCTGCTTTCCCCCTCGTCGGGCGCGCTCAACCGCCTCATCCAGGGCATCACCGGGCAACCGGCGGTATTTTACATGAACGAGGCCGCCTACTTCCGCCCGCTGTACATCCTGACCGACATGTGGCAGTACATGGGCTGGTCGGCCATCATCTACCTGGCGGCCATCACGGGCATCAGCGCCGATTTGTTTGAGGCCGCGCGCATCGACGGCGCCGGGCGCTTCCAGCTGATCTGGTATGTCACCATCCCCAGCATCATGCCCACCATCATGATCATGTTCATTTTGCGCGTGGGCCACCTGCTCAGCGTCGGGTTTGAAAAAATCCTGCTCATGTACACGCCCTCCAACTCCATGGTGTCGGATGTAATCGATACCTACGTCTACCGCATGTCCATCGCGGCCACCGCCCCGCAGTACAGCTACGCCACGGCCATCGGCCTCTTCAGCGGCATCGTGGGGCTGGTGCTGGTCAGCAGCGCCAACCTGCTTGCCCGCCGCCTGACCGGCGAGAGCATCTATTAGGAGGCGCGCATGAACAGATCGACCCGCATCAAAGAAAAAAGCCCTGTGCTGGACGCCCTGATCTGGCTGGTGATGCTGCTGGTGCTGCTGGCCTGCATCGTGCCGTTTTTGTACATCATCGCCATGTCCTTCTCCTCCTCCCGGGCCATCCTCAACAACCGGGTGTCGCTGTGGCCGGTGGGCTTTAACACCGAGGCATACCGGCAGGTGTTTGCGTACCCCAACTTTTTCCGCGCGTACCGCAACACGCTGTTTTACACCGGCTTTGGCACGCTGATCGCGCTGACGATGATGGTGATCTTTGCCTATCCGCTGAGCAAGAGCAGGCTCAAGGGCCAGCCCATCGTGATGAAGATGGTGGTGTTCTCCATGTTCTTTGGCGGCGGGCTGGTGCCCAACTACCTGCTGCTGACCTCGCTGCGGCTGACGGGCACGGTGTTCGCCATGCTGCTGCCCTTTGCCATCAACCAGTTCAACCTCATCATCTTAATCAACTTCATCAAGACCATCCCCGACGAGTTAGAGGAGGCCGCCCGCATCGACGGGCTGAACTACTTTGGCATTCTGGTGCGCATCATATTGCCGCTGCTGACGGCCGCCATCGCCACGGTTGGCCTGTACACGGCGGTGTTCTTCTGGAACGACTGGTTTTACTCGCTGATCTACCTCAAAAGCGATCAGTACCCCGTAATGCTGCTGCTGCGCAACATCGTCAACGGCACCACCATGGTGGGCGAGGCCGGCGGCGTGGGCGAAAATGCCTCGGTGGCCATCGCCATCAAGTCCGCGGTCATCATCACCTCCACGCTGCCCATCATTCTGCTGTATCCATTTTTGCAAAAGTACTTTGTGAAGGGCATGCTGGTGGGGGCGGTGAAGGGGTAGTCCTTTCCCGTATAATCAACAAAACGCCGTTCACTGCAACGGCGTTTTGTTTAAGTCTTCTATGTGATTATTTCAGATAGGCTTCCCTGGCAAAATCCGCCGCGCCCCAGGCCGGGCTGTGCCGCGGGGCGATGATGGACAGGCCGGGGTATTGCCGGTTCAGCTGCTCGCGCACGCGCTGATGGATGAGAGGGATGTGCGCCAACACGCCGCCGGCCAGAGCCAGCTCGCCGCCCTGCAGGCCCAGCGAGCCCAGCACCGGCGGGCAGAGCATGGCCAGCCCATCGGCCGCCTTGTGTGCGATGTCCATCGCTGCTTCATCGCCCTCGGCCAGCGCCGGGGGCAACAGTGTGGATATGGCCGCAACGTCCCGCTTGTTGCGGCCTGGTGCGTGCACAAAGCGGATGATGTCGCCTGGCTGTGCGCTGCCCAGATGCGCCTGCACCAGCGCCGTCAGCCGCGTGGCCGGCCCCCGGCCATCCTGTGCCCACAGCAGGGCACGCAGGATATCCCGCCCGATGGCATA
>JAAZBU010000036.1 GCA_012513645.1 Clostridiales bacterium
CAGCTGATGGACACCCTGCAGGCCAGGGCCGAGCAGCACCCCATCCCCATGCCCGGCTACACCCACCTGCAGCGCGCCCAGGCCGTCACGGTGAAGCACTGGCTGATGGCCTACCACGCCATGCTGGCGCGCGACCTGCGCCGCGTCAACGATGCGATCGCGGGCATGGATGAGTGCCCGCTGGGCTGCGGGGCGCTGGCCGGCACCACCCACAATGTTGACCGGGCCTACTCGGCACAGCTGCTGGGGTTTGCCCGGCCGCATGCCAACTTTCTGGACGGCGTGAGCGACCGGGATTACCTCATCGAGGCGCTGGCCGCCATGGGCCTCATCATGATGCACCTGTCCCGCCTGTGTGAGGAGTTGGTGATTTTTTCCAGCCAGGAGTTTGCCTTCGTGCAGCTGGACGACCGCTACGCCACGGGCTCCAGCATCATGCCGCAGAAGAAAAACCCGGACAGCGTGGAGCTGATCCGCGGCAAAACCGGCCGCGTGTACGGCCACCTGATGGGCCTGCTGACCGTGATGAAGGGCCTGCCCCTTGCCTACAACAAGGATATGCAGGAGGACAAAAATGCCTTCCACGACGCGATGAACACCACGCTTAGCTGCCTGACGGTGATGGACGGGGTGATTGCCACCATGATGGTGCGGGAGGAGCGCCTGCGATGTACGCTGCAAACGGGCTTCATGAACGCCACCGAGGTGGCCGACTACCTGGTGCGCCGGGGCGTGCCCTTCCGGGACGCGCACGGCATTGTGGGGCAGGCTGTGCTCTATGCCGAGCAGCAGCAAAAGCCGCTGGAGGCGCTGAGCCTGGCCGAGTGGCAACAGTTCTCCCCCATGATCGACGACATGATCTACGACAACATCGACTACCACAAGACGCTGCACCTGGGCATCAAAAAAGAAATGCTTTAAGAGTACTAAACGAAAACGTTAGCGCAAGGATGGGCGCGGGATTTTTTCGGCTGCGTGAAGCCGAATGAGGGAGGCATAGCGGCGCTAAGCTGACCGAGAAAGGCAATGCGCAGGCGGAAAAAGACAAGTCCCATCAAAGCGGTAAGGTTAGAGTTTAGTACAAGAAAAAGGAGAAAGAAAATGAAATCCATGATCAAGAAAACCCTGTGCCTGGCACTGGCCCTGATGATGGGCCTGGCGCTGCTGCCCGTCCACGCGGAGCAGGCCGACAAAAAGCCCCTGGAGGGCAAGCACCTGGTCATCGCCATGAGCCCGGACTTCATGTTCTTTGAGACCATTTCCACCACCGACGAGACCGGCTACGAGGGCCTGGACATCGACATCATCAAGCACCTGTCCAAGGAGCTGGGCTTCACCTTTGAGATCACGCCCATGGCCTTTGCCTCGCTGGTGGGCGCCCTGCAGACCGGCGGGGTGGACTTTGTCATCAGCGGCATGAGCTACACCGAAGCCCGCGCAGAGGTGGTGGACTTCTCCAACCCCTACGCCTCCACCAAGGTGGGCTGCGTGACGCTGGTGGGCTCGCCCATCGACAGCCCGGAGAAGTTGGAGGGCCAGACCATCGCCTGCTCCCAGGGCACCAACTATGAAAACGTCATCAAGGGCATCAAGGGCACCACTTTGAAGACCTACCAGGGCCAGGCCGCAGTGGGCATGGCCGTGGCCCAGGGCAGCGATGGCGTGGTGGCCGGCCTCACCAGCAGCAACGGCAGCAAAAAGTTGGTGGCCACGGTGCTTGGCGCCAACGGCGAGGCGCTGCTCACCTACTTCACCCTCAACGAGGGCGTGGCCGATCAGTACTCCATCGCCTTCCCCAAGGGCAGCGAGCTGAAGGACCTGTTCAACGCCGAGCTGGAAAAGATGACCGCCTCAGGCCTCCTGCCCGACCTGATTCAGAAGTGGCTGTATTGATTATTATCTATGACAGGGGAGGGAGTACGCGGCTGAATGCAGTTTAAGTTTGACATCCTGATCCCCTATCTGCCCCAGTTTGGCAGCGCACTGTTGGTCACCCTGCAGGTGACGATCAGCGCGCTGCTGCTGGGCATTGTGCTGGCCATCCCCCTGTCGCTTTTTAAAATACTGCCGGTCAAGCCCCTCAACTGGCTGGCGGCCTTTTACACCTCCATCTTCCGCGGCGTGCCGCTGATGGTGCAGGTGTTCATGATGTACTTTGGCATCCCGCTGGTGACCGGCCTTCGGTTCAACGCCTTTCAGGCGGGCACGCTGATATTCGCCATGAACTCGGCCGCCTACCTGTCCGAATCCCTGCGCGGCGGCATCCGGGGCATCGACCGCGGCCAGTTTGAGGCAGCCACCGCCCTGGGCGTGCGCTACCCCGGCATGATGAAGGACATCATCTTCCCCCAGGCCATCAAAAGCGTGATGCCCAGCATCGTCAACGAGTTTATTAGCCTATTGAAAAACACCACCCTCATCGCCTCCATCGGCCTGGTGGACATATTGCGCGTGGGGCAGTCGGTGCAGACGGCCACCTACCGCGCCTTTGAGCCGTTCTTTTTCATATCGGTGTTCTACTATGTGCTGGTGATGCTGCTGTCGCTGCTGGGCAAGCTGTTGGAAAGGCAGGTGAACAAGAGTGATCGACATTAAGGGCCTGTACAAGTCTTTCGGCCAATTGCAGGTGCTGCGCGGCATCAGCCTCAAGGTATCCGACGGCGAGGTGGTGTGCATCATCGGGCCGTCCGGCTCGGGCAAGTCGACGCTGCTGCGCTCCATCAACCTGCTGGAGCGGCCCACCTACGGCGAAATCTGGATCGACGGCAAGCTGATCACCCCGCCTGATCCCTACCTGCACTTTGACGTGATCCGCGCCTCCAACACCTACCGCCATATGGCGCAGGAGCGGCAGCTGCCGCCCGACAGCCCGGAGGACCTGGACATCGTGCGCCGCATCAAGGAGCAGGATCTGCTCAAGCCCCGGGAGGGCCGGCCCTACCTGGACCTCATGCGCCGCATCGAGCGGGAGCACCGCGTGGACGACCACTACACCCGCCGCCGCATCGGCATGGTGTTTCAGCACTTCAACCTGTTCCCCCACATGACGGTGATGGAAAACATGGTGTACGCGCCCATGCATGTGAACAAGCTCAGCCGCCAGGAGGCCGAGCAAAAGGCGCTGACGCTGCTCAACACTGTGGGCCTGATGGACAAGAAGGACGTATACCCCGCCACCCTGTCCGGCGGGCAAAAGCAGCGCGTGGCCATCGCCCGCGCCCTGTGCATGGAGCCCGAGTACCTTTTGTTTGACGAGCCAACCTCCGCCCTGGACCCGGAGATGGTCAAGGAGGTGCTGGCCGTCATCAAGGCGCTGGTGGAGAGCGGCATCAGCATGGTGCTGGTCACCCACGAGATGGGTTTCGCCCGCGAGATCGCCGACCGCATCTGCTTTTTAGATGAGGGCATCCTGGTGGAGGACGCCCCGCCCGATGTCTTCTTCTCCACCCCCAAGTCAGACCGGGCCAAGGCGTTTTTGGAGAAGGTGCTGTAAAGCTCCATCAGAAAATGAGTTTTTCAAATGATAAAACCGCTGTCCTGCCTGTACCGGTAGGACAGCGGTTGCCTCTGTCGCGTATTACCCTCGCAGATGATTGTACAGCCCCGCCTTGTTGAGCGCGGGGTACAATGCCCCATACAGCAGCGGCGCCACGATCACGGCGAACAGGCCGTTGATGGCCGAGCTGCTCAGCTTGCCTACCAAAGCGGGGGCCACGGTCTCCGCCGGCACGGGGGTGACCCAGCGGATCTGGATATAGCTCTTGAGCAGGTACAGAGTGATGTACAGCACGGCCCCCGTCATGCTGCCGATGACAGCCAGCACCGGGCGGCTGAAGGTGTTCTGCTTGTCGTTGACGACCAGGCCGCAGGCCAGCGCCATGGCCCCTTTGTTGATAAAGGTGATCCAGCTTTCGGCCACATAGGCCGGGAAAGTCAGGTCAAACAGCGCCGAACCAAGCCCGGCGATGATGCCGCCGCGCACGCCGCCAAACAGCATGCCGGCCAGCATGCACACGGCGTTGGCCACATGCAGCCTGGAAAAGGCAGTCGGGATGCTGAGGTAGTTGGATACAAAGACCAGCGCGGTCATCATGCCCGCAAAAGCCAGACCGGCCGCCGATACGGTGCGCTTGTTGCTCATTTCATGGCCCTCCTTGACAGGTGCAACCTCTTTGCTACAATGATAGCAGATGCTGGTATCCTGTAAAGTGCCAGAACACGAACTTATCACCATACCAGATGAGGAGATGCCATGGAGATCACCTGCCAGCTGAACCCGGCCGCCGACCAGCCGCTGTACGAGCAGCTGTACCGCCACATCGCCAGTGAGATCGGCCGCGGCCGCATCCCGCGGGACGCGCGCCTGCCCTCGCGCCGGGCGCTCAGCCGCCACCTGCGCGTGAGCGAGAGCACGGTCAGCGCCGCCTATGGCCTTTTGCAGGACGAGGGCTACATACGCCCGCAGGAGAAGCGGGGCTTCTTTGTCAACGCCGTACAGCCCCTGCCCGAGGGCGGGCCGGCCCCGCAGCCCATTGCACAGCCCGCGGCTGGGCCCGCTCCGCGCTTTGACTTCAGCACCTCGGCCACGGATGCCTCGCTGTTTCCTCACCGGGCGTGGATGCGCCTGATGCGGGAGACCCTGCACCACCGGCCCGACCTGCTGCAGCGCGGCGACCCCCAAGGCGACTGGCCGCTGCGGGCCGCGCTGAGCGACTTTTTGTACCAATACCGCGCGCTGCGGGCCGGGCCGGAGCGCATCGTCATCGGCGCCGGCGCCGACTACCTGCTGGGCGTGCTGCTGCAATTGCTGCCCGAGGGCAGCGTGGTGGCGGCGGAAGACCCGGGCTACCACGGCCTGTACCGCGCGTGCGGCCGACAGCGGCTGTCCGTGCTGTCCCTGCCCGTGGATGAGGCGGGCATGTCCAGCGCCCGGCTGCGCGACAGCCGGGCCAACATCTGCTACGTGATGCCCAGCCACCAGTTTCCCCTGGGGCTGTCCATGCCGGCCGGCCGCCGCAGCGAGCTGCTGCGCTGGGCGGGCGAACAGCCCGGCCGCCTGATCATCGAGGACGACTACGACAGTGAGTTCCGCCACCAGTCCCGCCCGCTGCCGGCACTGCAAGGGATGATCCATGACGCGCCGGTGGCCTACATCGGCACTTTCAGCCGCAGCCTGGCCCCCTCCATGCGCCTGGCCTACATGGTGCTGCCGGATGCCCTGCTGGCCCGCCACCGCCAGGGCCTGTACAAGACCGGGGAGACCGTCTCCCGCTTTGAACAGCACACGCTGGCCCGCTTCATCGCGGAGAGCCACTATACGCGCCACCTGCGCCGGGCGGGCAACGCCTACGCCGCGCGCCTGCAAAGGCTGCTGGCACAGCTGTCGGACATCCCCGGCGCCAGCGTGTCCGGCGAGCAGGCCGGGCTGCACTTCTTGCTGACCATCCCCCAGCTGAGCGAACAGGCCCTGGTGGACCGGGCCGCCGCCGCTGGCATCCCCCTACACGGGTTGAGTGAATACTGCCGTCAGGCAAAAGCAAAGCCCAGCACCGTGGTGATGGGCTTTGCCGGCCTGCGGGACGACCAGATTGACGAGGCAGTGGCCGCGCTGCGGGCAGCGTGGGGAGTGTAATAAAGGTCTAACTCTACTCCAAAGCAATACCGGGGTTGGCGATCGGCGCGTCTTGCTGAGCGAGCGGCGCCTTTTCCCCCTGCGCCCTCTTCCCCCTTTTCGCCCCCAAATATGCATCGCGGATGGCCTGGTTGCTCAGCAGCTCCTCGCCGGTGCCGGTCAGGGTGATGCGGCCGGTTTCCATCACGTAGCCGGTGTCGGCGGCGCGCAGGGCGGCGTTGGCGTTTTGCTCGATCAGCAAGATGGTGATGCCCTCCTCCGCCAGGCGGTGGATGATGGAGAAGATATCGCGCACCACCAGCGGGGCCAAGCCCAGCGACGGCTCGTCCATCATCAGCAGGCGGGGCCGGGCCATCAGCGCGCGGCCCACGGCCAGCATCTGCTGCTCGCCGCCCGACAGGGTGCCGGCCATCTGCCAGTGCCGCTCCTCAAGGCGGGGGAAGCGCTCAAACACATACTCGGTGGCCTTCTTGATCTCGGCCTGGTCGCGGCGCAGGTAAGCGCCGATCTTGAGGTTTTCCAGCACCGTCAGGTTGGGGAACACGCGGCGCCCTTCGGGCACCAACACCACGCCCTGGGCCACGATCTGCGAGGTATCCAGGGAGGTGATGTCCCGCCCTTCAAAGGTGATGGCCCCGGCCTTGATCGGCACCAGGCCGGAGATGGCGCGCAGAGTGGTGGATTTTCCGGCGCCGTTGGCGCCGATGAGGGTGACGATCTTCTTCTCGTCCACGTCAAACGAGATGCCCTTGAGCGCCTCGATGCCGCCGTAACTGACCTTCAGGTCCCGCACTGTCAGCAAGCTCATTCTTCATCCACCCCCAGATAGGCCGTGATGACGTCCGGGTTGTCCTGCACCTCGTCGGGGCGTCCGGTGGCGATCAGGCGGCCAAAGTCGATTACATAGATGCGGTCGGAGATGTCCATCACCAGGTCCATGTGGTGCTCAATCAGGAAGACCGTCAGGTCGAAACGCTGCTTGATATCCACGATGAAGCGGCCCAGGTCGTCGGTCTCCTGCGGGTTCATGCCGGCGGCCGGCTCATCCAGCAGCAGCAGGCGCGGCTTGGTGGCCAGGGCGCGGGCGATCTCCAGCCGGCGCTGCATGCCGTAGGGCAGGCTGGTGGCCAGCTCGTCCTTGAGATCTGCCAGGCCCACCACCTCCAGCATGTCCAGCGCGTGCTGGCGCATGCGCTTTTCCTCGGCGTGGTTGAGGCGCAGCGTAGCCGTCAGCAGGTTGCTGGTGCGGTGCAGGTGGGTGGCGATGAGCACGTTTTCAAAGGCCGTCTGCGTCTTAAACAGGCGGATGTTCTGGAAGGTGCGGGCCAGGCCCAGCTTGGTGATGCGGTCGGGCGTGGGCTCCAGCACCTGCTTGTAGGCATCCTTGTTTTGCCCGGCGTACAGGGCCTTCATCTTGCCCTGGGGATGATTGCTGACGATCAGCTGATCCTGGTAGTACACCTGCCCGTTGGTGGGCTTGTACACGCCGGTGATGCAGTTGAAGGCCGTGGTCTTGCCGGCGCCGTTGGGGCCGATGAGGGCCACGATCTCGCCCTGTTCCACATGCAGGGACAGGTTGTCCACCGCCACCACGCCGCCAAACTGCATGGTGATATCCCGAAGCATCAATGCATGATCAGCCACGGACGCCACCCCCCTTCTTTACCCGGGGCTTAAACAGGCTGGAGAAGTTGAACTCCTTATCCCCCATGATGCCCCGGCGGTAGAACAGCACCATCACCATGATGACCACCGAAAACACCACCATGCGAAAGCCGCTGCGCAGCAGCGGGATTTGCACGCCGCCGATGACCAGCTCGTTGTCCAGGAAGCGCAGCCACCACTCGCTGCTGGCCACAAACAGGAAGCTGGCCAGAATGGAGCCCGTGATGGAGCCCATGCCGCCGATGACCACGATGAGCAGTATTTCATAGGTCATGGAGGCTTTGAAGGCGCTGGCCTGCACGGTGGTCTGGTACATGGCCAGCAGCGCCCCGCCCACGCCGGCAAAGAAGCTGCTGATTACAAAGCTCATCTGCTTGTGACGGAACAGGTTGATGCCCATGGCCTCGGCGGCCACCTCGTCATCGCGGATGGCCTTGAAGCTGCGCCCGTAGGTGGAATGAATCAGCAGCACGATCAGCGCGATGCACGCCCCCGCCACCGCAAAGGGAAACAGCGCCGTGTCAAAGGTGGTGAACTTGCGCAGCAGGTTGGAGCCATTGGTGATGGGGCCCAGGCCATCGTACTGGAAGATGGCGCGGATGATCTCGGCAAAGCCCAGCGTGGCGATGGCCAGGTAGTCGCTCTTGAGGCGCAGCACCGGCAGCCCGATCAGGTAGGCGAAGAAGGCCGCCACCAGCCCGGCCAGCACGATGGCCACCAGCGTGGGCAGGGCAAACTGCACCAGGCCGCCGTCGTAGTACTGGTATACCTGAATGCGGCTGTCTGACGCGATGGTGAAGATGGCGTAGGTGTACGCCCCCACCAGCATAAAGCCCGCCTGCCCCAGGGAAAACAGCCCGGTGAAGCCATTGAGCAGGTTCATGCTCACCGCGATCAGCGCGTAGATGGCACCCTTTTTGAGCACCGTCATCAGCATGCTGGAGGCGCCGGCGATGTTTTCCACAATGTATACGCCGGCATACAGCAGCGCGGCCAGCGCCAGGTAGACGGCGGGCTTGCGGTACTTGGCCAGAGCCTTCAGCTGGGTAATCAGCAGCGCAGCGCCGATGACCGCCAGCGCGATGCCCGCCGCCAGCAGCGAGGGGCCGTTGCGGTAGACAAACAGCTCCAGCCCATTTTCGCCGTCTAATTCCAGCTGCGGGCCGTAGCCCTCCAGGTAGCGGTCCAGGTTGCGCAGGTCCTTGGTGCGGTCGCCCTCGGGCAGGCCGTCCAGCACGCGGTCGCGCGCCTTTTGCATGCGGCTGTCGGCGGCGGCCAGGTTTTGCGGGTCCAGCCGCATCACCAGGTCGTGCAGATCGCCCTGGGAGGACAGGGTGTAGCCGACCAGCGCCACCGCGGCGATGATCAGCAGCAGGGATAGAACAATCTTTGCTTTCTTCATGGCTGCCCTCCTATACCTTGTCGTGAGCCGCCTCGCCGAACAGGCCGGTGGGCTTGAAGATGAGGATGAGGATCAGCAGCGCGAAGGTGAACGCATCCGAAAAGGTGGTCAGGCCCAGGGCCTTGATGATGTTTTCGCTGACGCCGATCAAAAAGGCGCCGATCACGGCCCCAGGGATGGAGCCGATGCCGCCGAACACCGCGGCCACAAAGGCCTTGAGCCCGGGCATGGCGCCCACCGTGGGGGTGACGGCGGTGTAGTTGGTGAAGTACAGCGCGCTGCCCACCGCCGCCAAAAAGCTGCCGATGATGAACGTGATGGATATCACCCGGTCGATCTTGATGCCCATGAGCTTGGCCGTCTCAAAGTCCTTGCTGACGGCGCGCATGGCCATGCCGATGCGGCTGTGGTTGATCAGCTGCACCAGCGCCACCACCAGCGCCAGGGTGAGTACAGGCGTCACCAGCGTGACCATTTTGGTGGTGGCCGTGAAGATGGTGACCGAGTCCGATATCCAGGGCAGGCGGGGGTACTGCTTGGCCAGGCCGCCCGTCACATACCACATGAGGTTTTGCAGCAGATAGCTCACCCCGATGGCCGATATCATGATGGACATGCGGGGCGCATCGCGCAGGGGCTTGTAGGCCGCGCGCTCCACCAGAAAGCCCAGCAGCACCGTCAGGGCGATGGTCAGCGGCAGGGACACCCCAATGGGCATGGTGGCGCTCATGTACACCATCAGAAAGCCGGCCACCGTGAAGATGTCGCCGTGGGCAAAGTTGATCAGCCGCAATATGCCATAGACCATGGTATAGCCAATGGCAATCAGGGCATACTGCCCGCCCACCGAAATGCCGCCCAGCAGGTAGGGCAGGTTGGCGCTAATAAAATCTGTCATGCTGCGCTCCCTTGAAAAAGGGGGGGCCGAACCAGTCGGCCCCCTGTGTCCGGTCAGATCCGGTTGTCCGGTCAGTTACTTCGCGGTGATGCCCTGCACCTTCACAAAGGCCCAGGCGCCGGTGGCATTGTCGCTCTTCTTGATGAAGGCCTGGTCGCGCACGGCGTCGCCGTTCTCGCCAAACACGATGGCGCCGGTCACGCCATCAAAGGTGACTTCGTCCATGATGTCGGCAATGTCCTGCCGGTCGCCCGAGTCGGCCTTCTTGAGGGCCTCCAGGGCCACCATGTAGCCGTCATAGCCCAGGGCGGACACGGCCGCCACGATGTCGTTGCCGCCGTTGTTGGCCAGCATGTCGGGGTTGGCATTCAGCCACTCCTTGAAGTCCTTGACGAATTCGGCCGCCACGCTGGAGGTGTCGCCCTCGTCAAAGAAGGTGGATACCGCCACGCTCACCTCGGTGCCCTTGGCCGCGTCCAGAATGACCGAGCTGTCCCAGGTGTCGCCCGCCAGAATCGGGATCTTGACGCCGGCGCCGGCAGCCTGGGTGATGATCTGCGCCGCATAGGTGGTGGAGGTGGGGGAGAAGATAACCTCGGCCCCTTCGTTGACCGCCTTGGTCAGGTAGGCGGTGAAATCGCTGGTGCCCTCGGGGAAGGTCTCGCCCATCACTTCGCCGCCGGCAGCCTTGAACGCCTCGGTGAAGTAGTTGACCAGGCCCACGTCATAGTCGTTGCCCAGCTGAGCCAGGGTATAGGCCTTCTTGGCGCCGTACTCCTCCATGGCGAAGCTGGCCAGCACCGTGCCCTGGAAGGGATCCAGGTAGCAGATGCGGTAGTACAGCGGGTTGCCCAGAGTCACCTGGGGGTTGGTGCAGCTGATACCCACGGCCACCAGGCCGGCAGCGTCAAAAATATCGGCCGCGGCAATGGATACCGAGGAGCCATAGCTGCCCAGCGCGATGGAGCTGCCCTCGCTCACCAGCGTCTGCGCGGCGGTGGGCGCCTTGTCGGTGGAGGACTGGTTGTCCACCTCGACCAGCTTAATCTCGTACACGCCGTCAGACAGCTCCACCGTGGGGGCGACGTAGTTGGCGTAGCGGATGCCCAGCGTCTCCTGCTTGCCGCCCGCGCCGCTGTCGCCGCTGGCCGGCTCGTAGATGCCCAGCACAATGGTGCCCTTGACGGGCGCAGCCTCGCCAAAGGCAAGGACGGGGAGGGCCAGCATCAGGACCAGAATGGTTGCGATCAGTTTTTTCATTGAGGGTATCCTCCTTCACATGGTGTCAACATTCTACTTGGTTGGGCCGGAATGTGCAAGTGCGGGGGCTTAAAATTTCAAAATATGTTGGTTTGCCGCAGGGGATTTGGTCGAATCTGCGATGCGGATGCGGTCATCCATCGGAAACGGGGCCGCCGGGCGCCTGCTGCTGCCGGTAGGCCGGGCCGCGGGCGTAGCAGAACATATACTGCTGAATTACCCCGGCATAGGGCCCCAGGCTGTCTGCCGGCGAGCGGCCGCCGTACTCCCGCTCCACCACGCGGTTGATCCACACATCGTGGGGAAAGGCGCGCGTGCGGTGGTAGCCGAACAGCATCACGCAGTCGGCAATCTTGACGCCCACGCCCGGCAGACTGACCAGCGCCGCGCGCAGCGCGTCATCGGGCGCGGCGGATAGGGCCGCCAGGTCCGGGGTGCCATCGGCAACCAGGCGGGCGGTCTGCTGGATGTAGCGGCTGCGGTAGCCCAGGGCGCAGGCGTTGAGGGCCTCCAGCGAGGCGGCGGCCAGCTGCTGCGGCGTGGGGAAGGCATGTGCGTCAGTGCCCGGGATGGGTGTACCAAAGCGGCGGCTCAGGGCGGCCACGCAGCCCTTGATGGTGCCCAGGTTTTTGCGCTGGCTGATGATGAAGCCGATCAGCGCCTCCCACGGCTCCTGCCGCAGGATGCGCAGCCCGCCGGCATACCGCGCCGCCGCCTGCAAAAAGGCATCTTCCTCAGGCAGCCCGGCCACGATCGCGGCGTAGTCCGTCTCCAGGTCCAGGTAGTGCCGCCACAGGGCGTCAAACTCGGCCTGCCCGCAATCCAGCAGGAAGCGGTCGCCGCCCAGGTCCCGGATGGTCAGCACCCGCCCGTGGGCGATGACGCGGTAATCCTGCCCGCCCAAATGGTCAAAGCGAAAGCACTGGCCGCTGTCCGCGGTCAGCGCGATGTCAAAGCTGGGGATGGTGATTTCGTGCATAGGCCCTCCAAACAGCAGTATACCACGGAGAAGGGGCTGTCGCCCCGCGACAGCCCCAACAAAGATACGACGGTTGACTATTACTTGCCTAATTTTGCGGCAATCACCTCTGCAGCCTGTTTGCCCCAGGTCAGGCAGTTGCCATGGCCCATGCCGCCGATGGAGTTGAGGCCGCCCACATTGGCCATGCCGACAATTTCACCGGCGATATAGACGCCTTCAATGACCAGGCCATCGTTGTTGACCACTTCGCAATCAGCGGTCATCATCGGGCCGCCGGATGTAATCATCACATAGGGCATGGTCTTGACCGCATAGAACGGTCCCTTGTCCATCGCCACCAGCTGCTTGGTGCGGCCGAAGGCATCCTGGCCGCTAGCACACCCATCGTTATACGCCTGGATGGTGGCCGCGAACGCATCCACCGGCAGGCCGGCCTTTTCTGCCAGCGCTTCCACGGTGTCCGCCTCAAAGCCGACTCCCTTTTCAACCAGCGAGGCCATGAAGGGGTCAAACTCTTCCGCGATGCTGCCCCAGGGGCCGGAGCTGAACACCTTGGCGTCCGGAATCAGCATATCCTTGCTGAATACGGTGTAGACCAGGTTTTGCTCGGCATTGCTCCAGGAATCGCTTTTTACCTTGGAATCAGCGCCTGTTTCATCAGCCATGCGCTGCCCGTGAATGTCCACCCACAGGGCGCCGTTGGTGGTATTGTAGTAGCTGAAGTTGAAGAAGTCGTCCGCATGGGTGCGGATGCCACCCGCATAGGAGGTGCAGAAGTCCATGTTGGTGAACGCGGCATTGAGCGACGCCAGCCAGCGATAGCCATCCCCGGTGACAAACCTGGGGGAGGTGGACAGCACATTGTCAAAATTGTGTTCCGTCAGCAGCGACTCCGACCCACCGTATCCGCCGGTGCAGATGATGGTGGCCGGGGCCAGGTATTCGGCTGTGGTTCCATCGGCCAGTGTCGCCTTGACGCCCACCACCTTGAGCTCGCCATCGGTCAGCAGGGATTCTACCCTGGTATTAAGTGACAAGTACGCGTTCTTGCCCAGGTAGTTGTCCAGCTTTTCGCTGAGGGTCTTGATGAAGGTAGCAGCGCCTCCGTTGCCCGAGTAGTTGCGCGCCACGTTCAGCGGCTGATAGACGCCGAAATAAGGCTTGCGGTCGCCGAAGTCAGCGCCCATATCATCCAGCCAGTCCACCGCTTCGCCGGAGATCTCGCTGAACTCGCGCGCGATCTCCTCATTAAAGGTGCCTGCGCCGCCCAGCCGCACAAAGTCGGCAAAGCACAGCTCGGGGCTGTCGGCGATGTCGGCTTCCGCCTGCATACGCGTGCCGGCGCCCAGCAGCGTGCCGCCGGCCACCATGGCCGAGCCGCCTACGCTGGGCTGCTGCTCCAGCAGCAGCACGTTGAGGCCCAGCTCTGCCGCACGCACCGCGCTGGTCAGGCCGGCCATGCCCGCCCCCACCACGATGACATCCGCCTGCTCAAAGGGAATGTCCGCAACGGCCTCTGTCCCGCCGCCGGTCAGCGCGTTTTTCACCGCTTCAACAAGCGCATCGGATGTGACGGTGGCCCCGCCGACGGCATCCACTTCCCACCCCTGGGCCTCAATCATCGCTGCGGGCACCTGCTCAAAGGCAGGGTCGCTCAGGCCAGGTGTCTCGCTGTGGGAGAGGATGTCGATCTTTTCAATTTTGCCGCCGTTTACGGTCACGGCCACTTCGATGTTGCCCATCATGCCTGGGGCGGTGCCGTTGTGCACCCCATCCGGGTAGGCTGCATTGGCCAGGGCTGCCGGCAGTCCCAGCACGAGCGACAGGGTCAGCAAAAGGGAAAGAAGTTTCTTCAAGCGGGCGTCCTCCTTGATTTGTTTATTTGTTCACATATTCATTATATCGCATGTTCATTCCCCTGTCAATCCGGCAAAAAATTATCTTGAGCCCGGGTATTCGCTTGACCACCCGGTAAAATGCGCAGCGCATCAGGCGGGGCGGCCGCCAGGCAATATGCAGTTTGTCTGCTGTTATGCAACCGCCACACATGAAAAGCCGCCGGACATTCCGGCGGCTTCACGCCATCAAAAAACTGTGGTTTTTTGATGGTCAGGCCTTTGGCCCTCCGCCTGTCACTTCGTTCCCGGGCGGCGGAGGGCGTTGTAGCCCTTGCTTACGCAAGGCCTGCCGCGCCACCGCACATGTCGCTGGCGCGGATTGCAGTCAGAGGGTTTCACCCTCCGACACCTCCCTTAGGTTTGTTGACACGCAAAAGCCGCCGGACATTCCGGCGGCTTGCGTGAAACAGTATGGTGCGCGTCAGCTTACTTCTGCTCGCGGCGGAAGCACAGGAACCAATCCAGGCAGTACTGATTCTCGTCGGTGCTCTCCATGCGCTCCTTGGCGGTGCCGCAGGAGCCGGCGGTGGGCACGATGGTGTCGTCGCCGGGCCGCCAGTTGGCGGGGGTGGCCACCGAATCCTTGTCGGCCTTCTGCAGCGCCAGAATGATGCGCTTGATCTCGTCCATGTTGCGGCCGGTGCTCAGCGGGTAGTACAAAATGGTGCGGATCTTGCCCTCTGGGTCTACCACAAACACGGCGCGCACAGCCTGGGTGTTGCTCTGGCCGGGCTGAATCATGCCATACTGGCGGGCAACGTCCATGCGGATGTCCTCAATCAGCGGGAACTTGACCTCGATATCCTTCATGCCGTTCCACTCCAGCTCCTGAATGCGGCGCAGCCAGGCGATGTGGGCGTACAGCGAGTCGACGGACAAGCCAACCAGCTCGGTGTTGATGGCCTTGAACTCATCGGCCATGTTAGCAAAGGTCATGAACTCGGTGGTGCACACGGGCGTAAAATCGGCCGGGTGAGAGAACAGAATGACCCACTTGCCCTTGTAGTCGGCGGGGAAGTTAATGGGGCCCTGGGTGGTCACAGCGGTGAAGGCGGGCGCCGGCTCGCCGATGAGGGGCATGCGGTTGACGGTGGTGTTTTGATCCATGGTGGGAATACCTCCTGTAAATGATGTTCTCTATGAATATATCCAGGTTTTTCAGAATTAAACAAATTCTAATATTAGAATTATAATAATTACTTCAACTCCCCTGGTCCTTTCCCCAGCTTCGGGAAGAAAAACCTGATGCGGTCAGGGCTTTGCCCCGGGCGCCCCCTGCACAGCAGAGCAGTTTCCTTTACACTTTCAGCGCGCCTGTGCTATACTTGCGCATCACCAACAGGTGCAGGAGGATGCCGATGGACAGGTACAAGCTCGTTATCCGGGGGGAGCAGCCCCTGAATGGCGATACCTATGTATCCGGAGGCAAGAACACCTCGCTGGCGGTCATCCCGGCCACGCTGCTGTGCGAGGAGCCCTGCATCATCGAAAACCTGCCCGACATCGAGGACGTGCGCGTACTGCACCGCATTTTGCTGGAGCTGGGCGCCAAGGTGGATTTCAATACTGCGGAAAAGCGCATGACCATCGACCCCCGCAGCGTCAAAAGCGCCACCGTGCCCTTCCAATATTCCCAGATGATGCGGGCCAGTTACTACTTCATGGGCGCGCTGCTGGGCCGCTACGGCACGGCCGATGTGGGTTACCCCGGCGGGTGCGATATCGGCTCCCGCCCCATCGATCAGCACATCAAGGGCTTCAGCGCCCTGGGCAGCGAGATATCCGAATACAACGGCATGATGGGCCTCAAGGGCAGCCTGACGGGCACCATCATCAACTTTGACATGGTCACCGTAGGCGCCACCATCAACGTGATGCTGGCCGCCGTGCGAGCCCGCGGCAACACGGTGCTGACCAACGCGGCGCGCGAGCCCCATGTGGTCGACGTGGCCAACTTCCTCAACTCCATGGGCGCCAAGATCAAGGGTGCCGGCACCGATACCATCCGCATCCGCGGGGTGGAGCATCTGCACGGCGGCACCTACACCGTCATCCCCGACCAGATTGAGACGGGCACGCTGATGATCGCCGCCGCCGCCACCCGGGGGGACGTGGCCATCCACGGCACCATCCCCACCCATATGGAGGCGCTGAGCGCCAAGCTGCTGGAGATGGGCGTGTCCGTATCCAGCCAGGACGATGTGATCTGGGTACGCATCCGCCGCGGGCACAGGCCCATCCGGCTGAGCACGCAGGAGTACCCCGGCTTTCCCACCGACCTGCAGCAGCCCATGAGCGCGCTGCTGACCCGCGCCGGCGGCCACAGCGAGGTCATCGAAAACATCTTTGACAACCGCTTCAAGCACCTGGACGAGATGCGCCGCATGGGCGCCAAGGTGATCATTTCCGGCAAGACCGCCTACATCGAGGGCGTGCCGCAGCTGCGCGGCGCCCCGGTCACGGCCACTGACCTGCGCGGCGGCGCCGCGCTGGTGATAGCCGGCCTCATGGCCAGCGGCATGACCGAGATCTTCAACCCGGGCTTCATCGCCCGCGGCTATGAACGCCTGGAGGACAAGCTCAGCTCGCTGGGCGCCGACATCCACCGCGAAGCGGCGGAGTAGGCACAGAAAAGGGATGAGCGATTGAACGCTTTTGAAATATTGGGCGTCGCCGAAGACGCCAACAGGGAACAGATAAAAAAGGCCTATCACAGCCGGGCCAAGCAATATCACCCGGATCTGTTTACCGACCCCGTGCAGCAGGCGGAGGCCCAGCGCCGCATGGTGGAGCTGAACCTGGCCTACGAAAAGGCCGTCCGCCAGGCCGCCAAGAGCAAGGTGCACGCCTTTGCCAAGGTGCCCATTGAGCAGGCGCTGGCAACCGCCCGGCGGCTGATGGAGCAGGGGCAGCTGGAAAGCGCCCTGCTGCACCTCAGCCGCGCCGAGGAGAAGGACGCGGACTGGTACGCCCTGCAAGGCGAAATCCTCATGGCCTTCAAGGAGTATGACACCGCGCACCGCAGCTTCCGCGAGGCGGTGCGCCGGGAGCCCGAGAACATGCAGTACCGCTCGCTGGCGCTGGATGCCGCCGTGCAGGTCAAGCGGCACCAGCAGCTGCCCATGCGGGTGAAGGATTCGGTGCAGGCCCTCTTTGGTGGCGGCAGGCGTCGCCGCTGATACACCATCAATTCGCTCGCTTTTGACGGGGATAGACGCCTATGGCGTCTTATTTTGTTTTAATACTGAACTCATTCGTTCAGTATAAGGAGGCTTCTTTGGACACACTGCCCGACTATCAGTTGATCCGCTCCGCCCGCCGCACGATGGCCATCGAGGTGCGCCCCGGCGGCCTGGTGGTGGTGCGCGTGCCGCGCCGCGTGAGCGATGCCCAGGCGCGCAGCTTTGTGTGGCAGCACCGCGAGCGGCTGGCCCGGCATATCGCGCAGATGCGCGCCCTGCCCCGGCCGGATGCCCTCACCCCGGCGCAGATCAGCGCCCTGCGGCAGCAGGCGCAGGCCCTGCTGCCGGGCCGGGTAGCCTACTGGGCGGCCCGGCTGGGCGTGCAGCCGGCGGGGGTGCGGGTCACCAGCGCGCAAAAGCGCTTTGGCAGCTGCTCGGCCAAGGGGCGGCTGTGCTTTTCGTATCTGCTGATGCGCTACCCCGAGGCGGCGGTGGACTATGTGGTGCTGCACGAGGTGGCACACCTGAAGCACCTCAACCACGGCAAGGCGTTTTATGCGCTCATCGCCCAACACATGCCGGACTGGCAGGCGCGCAGGCAGCTGCTGCACCAGCCGCCGGACACGCATAAGGAGGCGGGTTAAATGACCATGGACCTGAAATACCTCAAGCTGCTGGCCGGGCAATACCCCACCGAGGGCAAGGCCCTGGCCGAGATGATCCGTCTGCAGGGCGTGCAGCGCCTGCCCAAGGGCACCGAGCTGTTCCTCAGCGATTTGCACGGCGAGGATGAGGCCTTTACCCACATCCTCAACAACGCATCGGGCGTCATCTACGAAAAGATTGCCACCGCCCTGCCGGATTTGCCCGAGGAGGACAGGCGCGCTCTGGCGTCGTTAATCTACTACCCCCACGAGCAGCTGGCCCGCGTGGGCGAGGAGGGGCCGCCCGGCGGCTGGGGCCGCACGCTGCGCCGCCTGCTGCAGGTGGCGCGGGTGACGGCGGCCAAATATTCGGGCCGCTATGTGCGCGCCGCCATGCCGGAGGATCTGGGCTACCTCCTGGAGGAGCTGCTCAGCGACCACGACCGGGAGAACCGGGCGCAGTATGTATCGGGCATATTGAGCGCGGCGCAGGAGGCGGGCAGCGCGGCCGATCTGGCCCGCGCGCTGTGCGCGCTGATCAAGCGGCTGGCCGTGGCCCGGCTGCACATCGTAGGCGATGTATACGACCGCGGCCCCCATGCCGACGTCATCATGGACAGCCTGATGCAGTACCACAGCGTGGACATGGAGTGGGGCAACCACGACATCCTGTGGATGGGCGCCGCCGCCGGCAGCGCGGCCTGCGTGGCCTGCGCGGTGCGCAACTGCCTGCAGTACGACAACATGGACATGCTGGAAAACAGCTATGGCGTCAACCTGCTGCCGCTGGCCATGTTTGCCAACCGCACCTACACGGATGACGCGCAGGTGTTTGCCCCGCGCAGCATGCCGGGCGAGCTGTACCTGCCGCAGGACCCGGTGCTGTTTGCCCGCATGCACAAGGCGATCTCTGTCATCCAGTACAAGTTAGAGGGCCAGCTGGTGCGCCGCCGGCCCGAGTACGGCATGGCGGACCGGGATGTGCTCAGCCGCGTGGACTGGCACACCTTTGAGATGGAGGTCGACGGCAAGCGCTATCCCCTGCGCGACCGAGACTTCCCCACCATCGACCCCCGCAACCCGCTGGAGCTGACCGATGCCGAGTACATCCTCATCGGCCAACTGGTAGACGCCTTCCGCCGCAGCGAAAAATTGCAGCAGCACGTGCGCTTCCTCTACCGGGTGGGCAATGTGTACCAGATCTATAACGGCAACCTGCTCTACCATGGCTGCATCCCCGTCAATGAGGACGGCAGCCTGATGGCCTTCCGCCTGGGCGGCCGCGAGCTGGCCGGGCGGGCGCTGCTTGACTACTGCGGCCAGATGGCCCGCCTGGGGTATTTCGCGCAGGAGCAGAGCGCCGAGCGCAAGGAGGGGCGCGACTTCCTGTGGTTTTTGTGGTGCGGGCGGCACGCGCCCTCCTTTGGGCGCACCCACATCGCCACCTTTGAGCGCGCGCTGCTGGCCGATCAATCCACCTGGAAGGAGCCGCAAAACGCCTACTACCGCTGGTATGAGGAGGAGCAGTTTGTGCTGCGCCTGCTCCATCACTTTGGCTGCGACAAGCCCTGGAGCCGCATCATCAACGGCCATGTGCCCGTCAAAGCGGGCAAGGGGGAGGACCCGCGCAAGGCCGGCGGCCGCCTGATCGTCATCGACGGCGGCTTCTGCCGCGCCTACCAGAAAAAGACGGGCATCGCGGGCTACACCATGTTCTTCTCCTCCCACGGCATTCGCATCGCCGCGCACGAGCCCTTCACCTCCCGGGCGGAGGCCATCAGCGGCCACCTGGATATCCGCTCCCACAGCCTGATCATCGAAAACCTGCCCGAGCGCGTGCTGATCGGCGACACCGATGAGGGGCAGGCCATCGCCGCCCGTGTGGAGGAGCTGCGCCAGTTGGTGCAGGCCTATCGCCTGGGGCAGATCGCGCAGGCCGTGAGCGATGCCCAGGGTATCAACCCCTGATATCATGCGCAGTCGCCGATTGAAGCGTTCACCGGTGCATTTCTTACTTGTTCCGCATCAACCCCATAAGGAGGGATAGCATGATTTCCGGCGCTGTGATGGTACCCCACCCGCCGCTGATTGTGCCCGAGGTGGGCCGCGGCGGGGAAAAGCAGGTTGCGCAGACCGCCCAGGCCTACCGGCAGGCGGCGCGCTTTGTCGTTGACCTCAAGCCGGATACGGTCATCCTCACCACGCCCCACAGCGTGATGTACGGCGATTACTTCCACATCTCCCCCGGCAGCGGCGCCCGGGGCGACCTGGGGCGCTTCGGCGCGGGGCAGGTGCGCATTCAGGTGGAGTATGACCGGCCGCTGGCCCAGGCCCTCAGCCTGCGGGCGGCGGAAGAGGGCTTTCCCGCCGGCACCGAGGGCGAGCGGGATGCCGCGCTGGACCACGCGTCTTTGGTGCCGCTGTATTTCCTGCAGGAGGCCGCGGGCGGCACGCTGCCCTTCCGGCTGCTGCGGGTGGGGCTGTCCGGCCTGCCCTTTGATTCCCACTACCGCCTGGGGCAGATGATCGCCCGGGAAGCCGATTCCCTGGGCCGTCGGATCGCCTTTGTGGCCAGCGGCGATCTGAGCCATTATTTGAAAGCGGACGGCCCCTACGGCCTGCGCCCGGAGGGGGCGCGCTATGATAGGCAGCTGATGGACATCATGGGCCGGGCCGCCTTTGACGAGCTGCTGGCCATGGATGACCAACTGTGCGAGCGCGCAGGCGAGTGCGGCCAGCGCAGCTTCCTCATCATGGCGGGGGCGCTGGATGGCCTGCGCGTGCAGGCCGAAGCCCTCAGCTATCAGGGGGTGACGGGCGTGGGCTACGGCGTGGCCACCTTTTTGCCCCAGGGACCGGATGACGCCCGCCGGTTTCTGGACACGCCATCCGAGGACAGCATGAGCGCGCCGGTACGCCTGGCCCGCCAATCCTACGAGCATTATGTGCGTACAGGCCGCCGCCTGCCGCGCCCGGACGGCCTGCCCGGCTGGCTGCTAAAGGAGCGCGCCGGCTGCTTTGTCACGCTCAACAAGTTTGGCCAGCTGCGCGGCTGCATCGGCACCATCGCCCCCACCCGCGCCTGCCTGGCGGACGAGATCATCCACAATGCCGTCAGCGCCGCGGCGCAGGACCCGCGCTTCCCCGCCGTGGGGGAAAACGAGCTCAAGGACATCGACTGCTCGGTGGATGTGCTGGCAGCGCCCGAAGATATCGCCGATGACAGCCTGCTGAATGTGAAGGAATACGGCGTCATCGTCAGCCGCGGGGGCCGCCGCGGCCTGCTGCTGCCCAACCTGGAGGGGGTGGACACCGTGGAAGATCAGGTGGACATCGCCCGCAGCAAGGCGGGCATCGGCCGGGATGAGCCGGTCACGCTCAAGCGCTTCAAGGTCACCAGGTACCACTGATGCGCTGCCCTGTGTGCCCCCATCACTGTGAGTTGCGAGCGGAGGGGCCGCCCGGCCGCTGCCGCGCGCGGGCCAACCGGGGCGGGCAGAGCGTGCCGCTCAACTACGGCCTGGCCACCTCGCTGGCGCTGGACCCGATTGAAAAAAAGCCCCTCTACCGCTTCCACCCCGGCAGCCAGATATTGTCGGTGGGCAGCTTTGGCTGCAACATGGATTGCTTTTTCTGCCAGAACGACAGCATTGCCTGCGCCGGGCCGGGCGACATCGACACCGAGCACTGGCCGCCCCAGCGGCTGTGCGACCTGGCGGCGTCGCTGCGTCCCCGCGGCAACATCGGCGTAGCCTTCACCTACAATGAGCCGTTGATCGGCTTTGAATACATCCTGGATACGGCCCGCCTGCTGCGCTCGCGGGGCCTGTACACCGTGGCCGTCACCAACGGCTGCTTCTGCCCGGAGGCGATGGGCGATCTGTTCAACTTGGTGGATGCCTTCAACATCGACCTCAAGGGCTTTACGCGGGCCTGGTACAGGCGCCTGGGCGGCGACCTGAATACCGTGCAGGCGTTTATCACACGGGCCGCGCAATCCGCCCATGTGGAGCTGACCGCCCTCATCGTGCCGGGCGAAAACGACAGCGAGCAGGAGATGGCCGAGCTGTCCCAATGGGTGGCCGGCCTGAGAGCGGATATCCCGCTGCACATCAGCCGCTTCTTCCCGCGGCGCAACGCGCGCGACAAACTGCCCACGCCCCGCGCCACCATCGACCGGCTGTGCGAGGTGGCGCGGAAAAATTTGAAGTATGCCTATGCCGGGAATATGTGAACGTTTGGATGAACGTTGAATGCCGCTCCCTCGTTGGGCGCGGATGAATATGATAGCCCTGCCGGCCTTCTACGCCTGCTCCTCCACATCAAATAGTTTGCCCGGGTTCATGATGTTGTGGGGGTCAAAGGCGCGCTTGACGGCGCGCATCAGCTTGAGCTCCACCGGGTCGGTCAGGCGCTGCATGAAGGGCTTGCGCTTGAGGCCGATGCCGTGCTCGCCGCTGATCTTGCCGCCCAGGCTGCGCACGGCGTCATACAGCTCGTTGACGGCCTGCTCCTCCACGGCGTACCACTCGTCCATGGTGGACTCCGGGTTCTTGACCAAGGTGGTGTGCAGGTTGCCGTCGCCCGCATGGCCGTAGGTGGGCATGGCGATGTTGTATTTCTTTGAAATGGCATCCACCAGGGGCATCAGCGCCGGGATGGCGGCGATGGGCACCACGATGTCCTCCAGGCTCTGGTGGGGGGAATATACCTTGAAGGCCTCGGCAATGTTGCGCCGCACGGACCACACGCGCTCCTGCGTGGTGTGGTTGTCGGCCACATAGACCTCGATGGCGCCGTGGGTCATCAGCAGCTCGCCGATGCGCTCGGCATCCAGGTCCACCTGCTCCTGATCGCTGCCATCCACCTCGATGAGCAGCATGGCCCCCGCCTGCTGGTAGGGCAGGTGCTCGTTAAGGTAGGCGCAGGCGGTGTGCACGCTCAGCTTGTCCATAAACTCGATGGACGTGGGCGTGATGCCGCCCTTGGAGAAGATGACGGGCACGGCGTCGATGGCCCCGGCCACATCCTCAAACAGCACCAGCAGGTCGGACTTGTACTTGGGCAGGGGCGACAGCTTGATGGTGGCCTGGGTGACGATGCCCAGCGTGCCCTCGCTGCCGATGATCAGGCGCTTGAGGTCGTAGCCGGTGACGTCCTTAACATTTTTGCCGCCCAGGGTGACGATCTCGCCCTCGGGGGTGACCAGCTCCAGCCCCATGATGTACTGCCCGGTGACGCCGTACTTGACCGCCTTGCCGCCGCCGGCGTTTTCGGCGATGTTGCCGCCCACAAAGCAGCTCTCCAGGCTCATGGGATAGCCGGCGAAGAACAGCCCCTGATCGGCCACCAGCGCGTTGATCTCGTTGGTCACCAGGCCGGGCTCCACCACAATCATCATGTTGGCGTAGTCGATCTCCACCACGCGGTTCATCTTCTCCAGCGACAGCAGAATGCCGCCATACACCGGGATGGCCCCGCCCGACAGGCCGGAGCCCGCGCCGCGCGGCGTGACGGGGATCAGGTATTTGACGGCCAATTTTACAATGGCGGCCACCTGCTGCGCGTCGGTGGGCGTGACCACCACGCCGGGCATGTGGCTGTACTGCTCCTCCGGCGTTTCGTCGTGGGCATAGGGCTGCATCTTTTCCTCATCCCGGATCAGGTTGCGCGGCCCCACAATGGCCGTCAACTCGTCGATGACCTGCCGGGTAATCGTGCCGTATGTCGTCATGGATTTCCCTCCTGCGCCAGCCTGTCATTGAGCAGCGGAAGCACCTCAAACAGGTCGCCCACGATGCCAAAGTCCGCCACCTGAAAGATGGGGGCGTCCTCATCCGCGTTGATGGCCATAATCACGTCCGCGGTCTTCATGCCGGCCAGGTGTTGGATGGCCCCCGAGATGCCCACCGCCACATACAGCTTGGGCGTGACCGTCTTGCCGCTGAGGCCCACCTGCCGGGGGTACACCGCCCAGCCGCGGTCCACCGCGTCGCGGCTGGCGCCCACCACGCCGTGCAGGTGCCCCGCCAGCTCGCGCAGCATGGCAAAGTGCTCGGCCTTTTTCATGCCGCGGCCGCCGGCCACCACCACATCGGTCTCCTGGATGTTGGCCTCGTCCTGCTGATCCGCCCGCTCGCCGATCTTGCGCACCCTGCCGTCCAGCCACTGGGGCCTAAAGGCCACGCGCTCCACCTCGCCCGTGCGCGCCGCGTCCCGCGGCAGCGGGCGGGTGGATTTGGGCCGCACGGTGGCCATCTGCGGGCGGTGGTTGGGGCTTTTGATGGTGGCCAAAATGTTGCCGCCGATGGCAGGCCGGGTCTGGATCAGGTCGCGGGTATCGGGGTCAATCGCCAGGCCCGTGCAGTCGGCCGTCAGCCCCGCGTGCAGCCGCATGGCGGCGTGAGGCAGCAACGTGCGGCCGTTGAAGGTGGCCGCAGCCAGCACCACCTCGGGCCTGCGCTCCCCGATCAGCCCGCACAGCACATTGCTGTGCGTCTCCGCGATAAAGTCCCCCAGCGCCTCGCCCTCCACCGCCAGCACGCGGTCGGCGCCGCGGGCAATCAGCTCCTGCAGCTCCTCCTGCGGCATCGGCTCCGCCATCACCACCGATACCAGCTCGCACCCCAACTGATCCGCCAGCGCGCGCCCTCGGGCCAGCAGCTCAAAGGACACATCGCGCAATTTGCCCCCATGTGTTTCCGCCAGCGCCCATACGCCTGTATGCTTCATGCCCGCCTCCTCACACCAGGTCCCTGCCCCGCAGGAAGGCGACCAGCTGGTCCACCGCCTGCTCGGGCCCGTCCGCCGCCTTGACCACGGTGCCGCCGCGCGTCACCTTGGGCGACTCGATCTTCACCACGCGCGTGGGCGAGCCCTTGAGGCCGATCTTGTCCGCCTCGGCCCCCAGGTCGCCCGCGCCCCAGGCAGGTATTTCGCTGGCGCGCGCCCGCTGCTTGCCCCGCAGGGTAGGCAGCCGGGGGAAGCTGATCTCCTTCACCACCGTGAGCAGCGCGGGCAGGGGCAGCAGCAGCTGCTCGTACCCATGCTCGGTCATGCGCCAGACGCTCATCTCCCCCCGCCCTGTATCCACCGATTCGATGCCGCTGACGTAGGTGGCCAAGGGGATGTTCAGCGCCGCCGCGATGTTGGGCCCCACCTGGCCGGTATCGCCGTCGGTGGCCCGCTCGCCGCAGAGGATCAAATCGTAGCCGCCGATGCGCTCGATGGCCCGAGCCAGCACATAGGCGGTGGCCCAGGTGTCCGCCCCGGCAAAGGCCCGGTCGGTCAGCAGCACCGCGTCGTCACAGCCCATGGCGATGGCCTCGCGCAGCGCCTTGTGGGCGCTGGGCGGCCCCATGGTCAGCACGGTCACCTTTCCCCCATGCCGCTCCTTGAGCTGGTTGGCCGTCTCGATGGCGTACAGATCCAGCGGGTTGACAATGCTCTCCACGCCGTCGCGGATCATGGTGCCCGTCGACGGGTCCATCTTGACGTTGCTGGTTTCGGGCACCTGTTTGATGGGCACAAGGATGTTCAATGCGATAACCTCCTGCTGGCCGGGCCGGCTGCTGTATTCCTGTTGCCATGATTCTACCACAGATCATACCTGCGCGCGCCGTGAAAGCTACACAAAATGAAAACCGTTTTCGGATGAAAAGCCCTGCGCAGTTGGGTATACTACGATTAACAAATTCTCAAGAAAAGGAGCTCACCATGTACACAGCCAATTCCACGCGGTACGATCACATGCAGTACAAGCGCTGCGGGCGCTCGGGCATCCAACTGCCCCTGGTATCCCTGGGCCTGTGGCACAACTTTGGCGGCGGCAGCCTGTATGATACCGCCCGCCAGATGGTGCTGGGCGCGTTCGACCTGGGCATTACCCACTTTGACCTGGCCAACAACTACGGCCCCCCGCCCGGCAGCGCGGAGGAAAACTTCGGCCGCATCCTCAAAAACGACCTCATGCCCTACCGCGATGAGCTGATCATCTCCACCAAGTCGGGTTACCTGATGTGGCCCGGCCCCTACGGCGAGTGGGGCAGCCGCAAGCAGATGCTGGCCAGCCTGGACCAGAGCCTCAAGCGCATGGGCCTGGAATATGTAGACATCTTCTACCACCACCGCCCGGACCCGGATACCCCCATGGAGGAGAGCATGGGTGCCCTGGCCACGGCCGTGCACAGCGGCAAGGCGCTGTACGCGGGCCTGTCCAACTACAATGCCGAGCAGACCGAGCAGGCCGTCCGCCTGCTGCGGGAGATGGGCCTCAAGCTGCTGATCCACCAGCCGCGCTACAACATGCTGGACCGCCGCCCCGAGGAAGGCCTGTACACCGTGCTGGAGCGCGAGGGCGTGGGCGCCATCCCCTTCTCGCCGCTGGAGCAGGGCATCCTGACCGACCGCTACCTCAATGGCATCCCGGCCGACTCCCGCGCGGCGGGGGCCAGCGTGTTCCTCAAGCCTGACAAGCTGACCGACGACCTGCTGGGCCGCGTGCGCCGGCTCAACGACCTGGCGCAGCAGCGCGGGCAGTCCCTGGCCCAGATGGCCCTCAGCTGGCTACACCGCAGCCCGGTGACCGCCTCGGTGATCATCGGCGCCAGCAAATTGAGCCAGATTGAGGATGCCGTGCAGGCGCAGAACAACCTGGCCTTCAGCGAGGAGGAGCTCCGCCTGATTGACGGGCTGACCCGGGCATAGCTGCTGCCCGCCTGCTCGTCATTGAATAAGGGCGATTCCCGTCCTCCGTAGTTGGCCTGCTGAGGACTTTTTGCGGGGCTGTGCCGGTGATTTTCTTGACTTCTCACCGGCGCATGGGTATCATGTTAAACTGTAAAGGAATGGCTGTGCCAGGAAAAGGAGGCCGCACGATGGGTATTTTATCGCAGGCGATTCA
>JAAZBU010000037.1 GCA_012513645.1 Clostridiales bacterium
GCCAGCATGATGATGACAGGCCCCAGAATGGAGTAGGGCACGGACAGAATCTGCGCAAACACCTTGGCAATGGCGATGGCCACAAACACCATGACGATGTTGGCGATGATCATCGAAACAAAGGTGGCCGAAAGGTAGTCAGGCTGGTGGCGAAGCAGCAGCGGGCCCAGCTGCACGCCCTTCAACACCAGGGCGCTCATCATGACTGCCGCGGCGTTGCCGCCGGGTATGCCCAGGCTGAGCAGCGGCACCATGGCGCCGCCGGTGGCCGCGTTGTTTGCCGTCTCCGAGGCAGCGATGCCATCGATGATGCCGGTACCAAACTTCTCCGGGTGCTTGGAGAGCTTGGTCTCCGTGGAGTAGCACAGGAAGGAGGCAATGGTGGCACCGGCGCCGGGCAGGATGCCCACCACCGTACCCACGATGGCGCTGCGCACGATGACCCACTTGATGGACAGCCACTCCGCCCACTTGGGCATTTTGGTGTTCACGCGGCCGCCGTCGATGCCGTCCTCGGCCTTCAGGCGCCTTGTCTCCATGGTCTGGTTGAGCACCTCGGTGACGGCAAAGATACCGATCAGCACGGGGATCATCTCAATGCCGCTGAGCAGCTGCTTGGAGCCGAAGGTGAGGCGCTGCACGCCGTACATGGGGTCCTGCCCGATGGTGGCCAGCAGCAGGCCGAAGAGGCCGGAGATGATGGTGCGCAGCACGTTTTTGCTGTCCAGGCTGGTGAGGATGCTCAGGCCCATGAAGGTGACCGCAAACATCTCGCTGGGGCCAAACCTGAGCGCCGCCTTGGACAGCGGGTCGCTCAGCAGGAACATGGCCAGCGCAGATACCAAGCCGCCGATAGCCGAGGTAACCAGCGAGACACCCAGGGCTTTACCGGCCTCGCCGCGCTGGGCCATGGGGTAGCCGTCAAAGGTGGTAGGCGCGCTGGAAGGCACCCCCGGTATCTTAAAAAGGATAGCGGATATGCTGCCGCCGGTGATGGACGAGCAGTAGATCGCCACCAGAAACACAATCGCCTGGATTGGCTCCATGGTATACGTGAAGGGCAGGCCCAAGGCCACCGCCATGGTGGCGCTGACGCCGGGAAGGGCGCCGAAGATGGTGCCGATAATGACCGCGAACAGCACCATCAGCAGCATGGTCGGCTCAAAGACGATCGCCAGTCCGCTGCCAAGCATTTGTAACATGTTCATGCGCTACCTCCCTTAAAGCAAAGCTTCCAGCCACAGGGCAAAGTCGCGCAGGAAGGGCACCGTGCCGCGCGGCAGATTGACCTGAAGGAGGACGCCAAAGACGATGTACAGGAACAGGGTAATCACAAGGGCCACAATCACCAGCCGGCCGTACTTGCGGTCGCCCAGCAGGTAGCCGAAGGCGACCAGGAACAGGAAGCTGGTTACCATGAAGCCCAGCGGCTCCAGGATGAAGGAAGTGACCAGCACAATCAGCATGCCGAAGAACATCTTGGTCTTAAAGAAGTCGGGCACGCTCTTGCCGAACTGCGCCAGGCTGAACTCCGGTTTGCCCTTGTTCTTTCTGATGATGTTGAAGATGTTGATCAGTATGCACACAATCAGCAGGCCCATGATGACCTGGGGCCACACATTGGGCTGCAGGGCGTAGGGGTTCTTCTGCACCTTTACCGGGACCGCCGCCTCCAGCACATTGAAGGCAAGTGCGTAAATCAAGCCCAGCAGCAGCAGGATGTTGAGGATCAGTTCAAACAAGACAGTCAACTCCTTTTTAGATGGCGAGGAGGGAGAGCGCACTCTCCCTCCTGCCGCTCAGATGGGCTTATTGGGCAGCCAGGTCCGGGTAGGTCTTGGTCAGCACGCCTTCCTCAGACAGGTACTTGGTGAACACCTGGTACTCGTGCTCCATGAGGGCCTTCAGGCCTTCGCCGTTTTCAAAGCCAACGCGTTCGTTGTAGGCGCCCTGGACCAGGAAATCCTGCCAGGCGGGGTCCTGGGTGGCCTTTTCAATGGCGGCAGTCAGGGCGTCAATGGCCTCCTGGGGGGTGCCCTTCTTGGCATAGATGCCGCGCCAGGTGCCGATGTAGGAGTCGATGCCCAGCTCGCCGGTGCACTGCATGTCGGGGTAGAGGTTCATGCGCTTCTCGGCGCAGGCCACCAGCGGGATCACGTCGCCGGATTCGATCAGGCCCTGAATCTCGTCGGTGCCGGTGATCATCATGTCGATGTGGCCGCCCATCAGGCCGGCGCTCATCTCGCTGCCCGAGCCGTAGCTCAGCTCCAGCACGTCCAGGCCGGCCAGCGCCTGCTTGAGGGAGGCGCCGTCAGCGCCGGTGGCGGTCAGCATGCCCACGGTGAGGCCGAAGGGGTTGGCCTTGGCGTATTCGACGGCCTCGGCAAAGTTGGTGATGCCCTTGGCTTCCAGCGCGACCTTGGAGCCGGCGATGATGTTGATGGAGTGCACGAGCTTGGCCACGGGGATGAACTCATAGCGGTAATCCATGGACAGGTTGCCCTGCAGGTCCTGCATGATGAGGCTCTGGGTGCCCAGCATGAAGGTGTAGCCGTCCGCGGGCTGCTTGTAGGTGTACTCGACGCCGTTGACGCCGCCGCCGCCTTCCACGTTCACTACGTCCACCTGCTGGCCGATGATGTCCTTGAGCAGGTTGGCCATGGGGCGGATGGTGCTGTCAGCGCCGCCGCCGATGCCCCACGGGCACACAATGTCGACTTTGCGCTCGAATGTCCATTCGGCGCTGGCTACGGATGCAACGCTCAGAAGCATCAGCATCGCCAGGAGTAAGGCTGTCAGTTTTTTCATGGTGAGTTCCCCCTTTAAGGTTTATATGGATCGGCCAAGGCCGAAAATCCCCAGTGGCGTACCGCTACAAACTAACACAGCAACTTCATAATGATTTGTTGTTGGTATCATAAGATAAAACAATTGATAAGACAATTCCGATTTTTATAATGAGATTCATAAGTATTTACTTATACGCTTTCAATCCTCCATCCATGCCCGGATGTCCGTATGCCGCTGCTTGCCACCGGCACAGGGGTATGCTACACTGGCCTCATCATAAGGTAATCACCATTTATCGCAATATATCAATCACCCTTTGCTTATGAGGTAGCCGCATGAACCAGCAAACAGCCGATGACATCCTCTCCGTGCTTCAGGCGGGCAGCATCACCGCAGCGGCCAAGGCCATGTATATCTCCCAGTCCGCCCTCAGCCAGCGCATCAAGCGGGCAGAGGAGGATTTGGGCACCCCGCTGCTGGACCGGGGCAGCGTGCCCATAGCCCTCACCTATGCCGGCGAGAAATATCTGGAGGCCATGCAGCGGATTGCCGGCATCACCACCACGCTGCTCAACGAGCTGCACGAAATTGAGGAGGAGGAGCGGGGCCGCATGCGCCTGGGCATCTCCCTGCAGCGCGGCATGCAGCTGCTGCCGCTGGTGATCCCGGCCTTTGTGCAGCGCTATCCCCGGGTGCGCATCGACCTGATGGAGCACGGCTCGGCCACGCTGGAGCGCATGCTGCACGACGGATTGTGCGATGTGGCGCTCATCACCACCGAGCCGCGCTACACCGACCTGAAGTACGACCTGCTCGAGACCGAGGAAGTGGTGCTGATTGCATCGGTCAACAGCCCCTTTGCCCAGGCACACGAAGATCAGCAGGAGGTGCCCATCACAGCGGCCAGGGAGGAGCGCTTTGTCTCCCTGCAGCAGGGGCACAGCGTGCGGGCGTTTCAGGACGCGCTGTTTCACCGCCACCAGATGGACCCCCCCATTTTGCTGGAGACAGACAGCCTGGAGGCCGCCAAGCGCCTGGCGGCAGAGGGCGCCGCGCTGATGCTGTGTCCCAACGTATATGTCACCCAGTCGCCGGAGGTGTTCCAACAGGTGCGGTGCTTCCGGGTCAAGGATATCAGCTACCGGCGCCACTTTTATTTCGGCCATCGCAAGGACATGGCGCTTACCCGATTTATGATTGACTTCCGCGATTTGGTGAAGGAAAAGCTGCGCAGCGCAGCCAAGGAGGCCACATGACAGAGGTTCGCCGCATCTACCCCTGGGACAAACTGGGCCTGGCCGAGGTCAAGGCGCTGCTGGCGCGCGAGGGCCTGGGCCTGGATGAACACCTAGACTACACCGCGGGCCTGTGGGAGGGGGAGCAGCTGGTGGCCACCGGCAGCTTCTACCGCAACACCCTGCGCTGCCTAGCCGTCGATCAAGGCTATCAGGGCGAGGGCCTGATGGCCCGCATGGTCAGCCACCTGGTGGACGAGCTGTTTCAGCGCGGGCAGCGGGAGCTGTTCATTTACACCAAAAAGGACGCGGCGAAGAGCTTCACGTCCCTGGGTTTTTATGAAATCGCGGCGCTGGACGAGGTGGTGTTTCTGGAGAGCCGGCGCAACGGCTTTGAAAACTACCTCAAGAGGCTGGAGCGGCCTGATTTGCCCGAAAACGCCCGCATCGGCGCGGTGGTGATGAACGCCAACCCCTTCACGCTGGGCCACCGCTGGCTGGTGGAGCAGGCCGCCCGGCGCTGCGACGCGCTGCACCTGTTCATGGTGTCGGAGGATGTGTCGGCCTTCCCGCGGGCGGTGCGCGACCAGCTCATCCGGGCCGGCACGGCCGATCTACCCCATGTATACTGCCACCCCACCGGGCCTTACCTGGTCAGCAGCGCCACCTTCCCCAGCTACTTCATCCGCGAGTCGGACGCGCTCACCCTGGCGCACGCGCGGCTGGACGCGGCGGTGTTCACCCGCATCGCCCGCGAGCTTCATATCACCGACCGCTTTGTGGGCGAGGAGCCCCTGTCCCCCGCCACGGCGCTGTACAACCGGGCCATGCAGGAGCTGCTGCCCCTGGCCGGCGTGCAGCTGACCATCTTCCCCCGAAAGAGCGACGACGGCACCACGCCCATCAGCGCCTCCCGCGTGCGCGCCTTGCTCAAGGAGGACAATCTGCCCGCCATCCGGCCCCTGGTACCGGAGACGACCTATGCGTTTTTAGAGAGCGAGGAGGGGCAGCGGATCGCGCAAGCGCTGCGAGAAAAGCCGTAACAACCTCTATTGAATGGGTGCTGTTATCACCCTTTGATCTGTCAAACAACCCATCAGCGCCTGCACGCCGGAGGCGTCAGCGCTGACCAGCCGAAAGCAGAGATGCACCTGTGTTTCATCTGACCGGCGGATCTTGTCGATGGTTTCCGCAGGCAGCATCTCTTCATTGAAAAAATCGACCAAATCATCCTGCGCCGTAGACGGTGAGGTTTGTCTGCGCCGCCAGGGCGGCATAATCCAGCGCGAGCGTATCGGCCCGGGATACCTTTATCTCAAGCCACGCGGAGCCATCCAGCGCGATGCCCAGATCGGCAGCCAGGGCCGCGCCGTTGATCTCCACCTCGGGCAGCGGGAAATACTCCGTGTGATAGGTGCCGCGTTCCTTCACCTCGTGCAGGTTGCAGTAGCACAGCCTCGCATCATAGCCCAGCGCCCGCACCGCATTCAGCAGGTCCATCCCCGCCCGGTGAAGCGGCTCGTAGATGTCGTTCAGCTGCCGCCACCCGGTCATTCTCATTCCTCCATCCCGTAGATGTTGGATGCATATTCAATGTCCGTACCACGCTTTTTGAAGCTGCTGTGCTCCTCCACCCGCATGCCCAGCTTCTCCATGACGCGGCAGGAGGCCGCATTGTCGCTGGCCACGGTGCCGCGGAAGCGGCGGATGCCCCGCGCGCGGGCAAAGTCCAGCATGGCGCGGGCCATCTCGGTGGCGAAGCCTCGGCCCCAGCGGTCACGCCGCACACAATAGCCCCAGCCCCAGGCGTCGCCATCGCCCTCCTGCCCCACGCTGCACGTGCCCACGTCTTCACCGGTATCTCTTTCGGCAGCGATAAACATAAACTGGTCCTGCCAGTCATCCATGTCGGCAATCTCGCTTCGCAGGTCATCCCCATCGGCATACAGGCGGTCGGCCAGGTAGCGGCCCACCTCGGGGTCTCCCCAGAGGGCGGCGGCAAAATCCGCATCGGCCAGCCGCATGCGCCGGATGAGCAGGTGCGCGGTGTGTGTCGTCAAAGGATCTCCGCTCATAAAAACAACCTTTTCCTGATCTCCTGCTTCATGCGCTTGTTGCGCTCCACAAACAGCATCATCAGGGCAATCACGTCCAGCGGGATGGTGGCATAGATGCTCCAGGCCAGCCGCACGGGCACGCCGGCATACAGGCTGATGAGCACCTCCAGTAGCAGCAAAAAGATGCCCAATATGGCGCAGCACAACGCCATGCGGTCCAGCAGCGGCCACTCCAGCCGCCGCAGCGCCAAAATGGCGCCCGACAGCGCCGCGCCGCACAGCGCCAGCAGCGGCAGCACCAGCTGCACAAACCAGTTTAGCCCGCCCGTCATGGCGGCGATCAGCAGCAGGTAGGCCCCCAGGGAAATAAAATCCACCGCCACATAGGCATAGGGGCGGGAAAGCTTGAACAGCAGCGGCACCACCACCCAGCAGTAGATCAGCACCAGCGCGCCCACCACATAGGGCGACCAGCGCAGGCCGCCGCCGTCCACCCAGTCCACCAGCAGCACGATCAGCGCGGGCACGGCCATCACCATGGCGACAAGCTGCCGGGCGTAGCGGCGGTCGATGTGGGCGTCCTTTACATCCACGGTTTCCGGGTAGGGCAGCTGCTCGGGCCGCTCCCAGGCGCAGCGCGGGTTCACCACCTCGGTGCCGCACAGGGGGCAATCCCGCTCGCTGACGGCCAGCTCCACGCCGCAGTGTACACAATAGCTCATCCCGTCATCCTCCGGTTGCTCTCCACCACCACATGCAGGCCGTCGCGCACCAGCGCGCTGAACACGCGCTGCTCCAGCGTTGCCTCCCGGATGGTTTTGCTGAAGTTGATAAAGGTGTGCCCGTTCACGCTGACGCAGCCGATGGACACCGGGTTGCTGCGCCCGCCGCCGATGATGAAATCCATGCGCTTCACCCGCCGGGCCATGCCGTCGGGCAGGTTGATCAGGCCCAGGTTGCTCATCACGCTGGTGAAGTATCGCTCCCCAGTCAGCGCGTACATCAGCCGCAGCACCAGCGACTTTAAAAACAGCGGCGCCAGGCGCAGCAGGCGCGACTGCTCGGCGTGCACATTGCCCGAAAAGCGGGCGTTGATCAGCTGCTCGCCCGTCTCGTAGCCCATGTAGTGCTTCACCTGATGGAGGATATCCTCAAAGGTGTACTCGCCGTAGCTTTGGTAGATGGGCATGTTGATGTAGCTTGAAAAGTTGCGCAGCGTGCGCGAGGGGTAGTAGCGCCGCAGGTTGACCGGCATGCTGAGCTTGACCGGCTTTCGGGCGCGGCGGGGGCTTTTGTCCTGCCGGGCGATGTCCACCAGCGCTTGCAGGATATGGGCAGCCAGGTAGGTGTTGACCGACACGCCGTAGCCCCGGGCCCTCTGGGCCAGGGCGGCGGTATCCACCATGCCGGTGACCACCTGCAGGTAGTCCCGCTCGGCCGGGGTGCCACGCAGGGGGTAGGCCGCCTCCTCGCTGCGGGGACGTGCCGCCTGGCGCGCGTACTTGGGAAAGCTGTCCTCCCACTCGGAAGGGTCGGGCTTGTCGCGCAGGTCCAGCACCAGGGCCGTGGCCGGGATGCGCGGCCCGTATCTGAGCCGCAGATATTCGGCCGTTAGCGTCAGCAGAAAGGTCATGGTGCCGGTGGCATCGGCCAGCACGTGGAAAATCTCCACCGCGATGCGCGCGTCGTGCACCCGCACGCGGAACATATGGTGCCCGTCCCGCCCCCGGCTCAGCGGCATGCAGGGGTTGGCCGCGTCATCCTGTATCTGGGGCTGGGTGCTCTGCTGCTCCAGATAAAACCAGAACAGCCCCCGCCGCAGCCGGTAGCCGAAGGTGGGCAGCCGCTTGAGCGTGCTTTGCAGCGCGCGGCCCAGCAGCGCCCGGTCCACCGGCTCGTCCAGCGTGACCGACAGGCGGTAGATGGCCATCCAATCCTGCGAGCGGGTGGCGGGGTAGATCTTGCCGGCGTTGTCCAGCTGCAGCCACTCGGGAGCGCGCAGGCGCCGCTGCCGCGTGCTCACCGCTGCCCGCCCCCATGCTCGGGGGCGTCCTGCGCCAGGTAGTCCACCGTCATGCGCATGGCCTCCTTGGCCTCGGGCACGGGGTAGAGCACATACACATGCCACAGCCCCTCCTCCACATACAGCTGGCAGTCGCACCCGGCCTGGCGCAAGCGCTCGGCCAGCAGGCGGCTGTCGTCCAGCAGTATCTCGTGGCTGCCCGCGATGATCAGCGATGGCGGCAGGCCATGCAGATCGCCAAACAGGGGGGATATCAGGGGGTTTTGCCGGTCATGCCGGCCGGCGTACAGGTGAGCGTAATGGTCCAGCCCCTCGCGGGTGAGCAGGGGGTCCAACTTCTCCAGCTCGGCCACCTCCCGCGACATGGTCAAATCGGTCCAGGGGGATACGGCTACGATGCGGGCGGGCAACTCCATGCCCTGTTCCTTCAGATACAGCGCCAGCGCGTAGCACAGGCCGCCGCCGGCCGATTCGCCCACCAGCGCGATATCCCCGGGCGCGTAGCGCAGCAGGGCCTCGCGGTAGCTGTCCACCGCGTCCTCCAGCGCCGCGGGGTAGGGGTATTCCGGCGCCAGGCGATAGCCCACGCACAGCACCGCCCGGCCCGTGGCCTGGGCCAGCAGCCCGCCAAAGCCCTTTGCGTAGTCCAGCCCGCCTGCGGCATAGGCCCCGCCGTGCAGGTACACGATGGCCTGCGTCACCCGCCCGGCCAAGGGGATGGCCCAGGCGGCGTCAAAATTGGGCAGGCGCAGCTCGTGAAAGGCCACGCTGCCCTCCACCGCGCGGGTGCCCAATTTGGCCAGCGCGTCCTGCCCCTTTCGCGTCTGCTCCAGGGTGGCGCCGGAAATGATGGGGTTGAGCAGTTTAATCTGCCCGCGCAAAATGGTGCTGATCAATGATGGCATATTCCCTCACAGGCGGGGTTTTCCCGCGCGCCCATTGTAACAGATGGCGGGGGCAGGTACAATCACGCCCCGCGGTTGATATCCGCGGGGCGTTGCGAAGGCCTTGAGCAATTATATGGATTCGTCGCGCTGTACATGCCAGCGGTGCCAGATCACCTTGAACAGCGTCAGCGCCCCGGCCAGCATGTAGCAAAAGGCGACGGGCACCACCGCGTCCAGGCCGAGGGCATCCTGCAGCCGGGGGGCCGCGGCAGCCGTCAGCACCACGCCCAGCGCGAAAAACACCAGGCACAGCAGGTGAAACAGGAACAATCGCATATCCTCCCCCGCAAACCGGCGGCTGTGCAGCATGCGCCCCAAGGCCGCGCCGCAGTCCGTCAGGTGGCCGGTCATGTGGGTGGTGCGCGTCAGGATGCCCCGGTAGCGCAGCGCCAGGCCATTTTGCGCGCCCAGCACGCCGGCCGCCGCCACCATGCGCAGCTCATCGGGGAAGGGCAACGACTCCAGCACCAGCAGCAGGCCGCCGCAGGTGAGCAGCACAAAGCCGCTGCGCTGCCACAGCCCCAGGCTGTGGGCCGGAAAGGCATAGCCCGACACCGTGGCCCCCAGGAAGAAAGCTAACAGAAAGCCGCCGATCAGCAGCGCCGGGCCGCCACCCGCCAGCATCAGCCCCAGCTTGGTCAGGTTGCCCGTCATGTGCGACAGCGTCTGCCCAAAGCGAAGCCAGCCCGCGGCATTCAACGCGCCCGCGAGCAGCACCACCATCAGGATCCACAGCGCACCGGCTTCCCGCCGGGCGGCACGCAACCAGCTCATGTTGTGGAGTATATCACAAGAAATGCGGAGGTTCCAGAGCTATCCATCAAGATGCTGTCCACTCCCCGCTGCGGTCGATGGTCTCCAGCAGCTCCTGGGTGAGCAGGCCTTCGGTGCCCGTAGTATCCAAGCCGCCCTTGCCTTGCAGGCTGCGCACCACCAGCTCGATGTAGGGCTGCTGCACATGCGGGATGGGGTCAAAGGTGAGTTGCTCCACCTGGCCGTCACGGCGCAGCTCAATCGGGTCGTTGCTCATGATGGCCAGGCTCAGGCTGCCCCGGGTGCCCGATATCCACAGCCGGTCGGCCTTTTCCGCCGCGCAGAAGGACAGCTGCACGCTGCCCTGCGCGCCCGAGCGGAAGCGCAAAATGGCGCTGTTGATGTCCTCCGGCTTGTCCGCCGTGCCCAGGCTGACCGAGCGGCCCGTGCACAGCACCGGGTCGCCCAGCAAAAACAGCAGCATGTTGATCATGTGGGAGCCCACGTCGTACAGCAGTCCGCCGCCGGCCTGCGCCCTGTCCATCAGCCAGGCGCGGTTGGGGTCCAGCGCGGGCGGATGGTCGGCATACAGGTAATGAAACGAGCGGATGTCCCCCAGCGCGCCTGACGCGATCAGCTCCCTGGCCTTGAGAAACTTGGGCTGGCCCCGCCGGTAATAGGCCACATACAGCGGCACCCCGGCCTCCCGGCAGGCGGCCACCATGCTGCGGCACTCGGCCACCGTGCGCGCCATGGGCTTTTCCACGTAGACGGGCTTTAAGTGGCGGGCCGCCTCCATGGTGTAGAAGGCATGGCTGTCGGGCGGCGTGGCGATGTAGACGGCATCGATATCAGGGTCGCCCAGTAGCGCCAGATAATCCGTGGTATGGCGCGGCACCCCGTGTCGCCGGGCGTAGTCCTGCAGCTTATCGGGGTCGCGCCGCATCACCATCTCAAGGGATGCCCCTTCTATACGGTTAAAGGCCGGGCCGCTCTTTACCTCGGTCACATCGCCGCAGCCGATGATGCCAAAGCGAATCTGTTTCATACTGTGCCTCCAGCAATGCAATTAATGTATGCACAGAGTATAGCATAGCTTGAGGCCGCCTGCAGCATGAGGTGCGCGGGCATTATTGCGCCTGCGGCTTTTTGCGTACATACAGCCAGCCGCACACGGCCGCCGTGATGGGGGCCACGGCCAGCAGGCCGAAGGCGCCCACGATGACGCTCATCAGCTCGGCCGCGATGAACCGATAGCTGAAGATATCCGCCAGCGGCGTGCCTTGCCCCTGATAGTACATCAGCATGGTGAGGAAGTTGCCCGAATAGGCCATCACCAAGGTGGTGGTCATGGTGCCGATGACCGTCCGGCCCACCGAATTGCCCGCCCGGCGCAGCGCCCGGCCGGTAATCTGCGGAGCGTGCACCTGCACCTCGTGGCAGGCGGCGGCGATGTCCATGCCCAGGTCGGTCAGCGCACCCGAGGCGCCGATAAACGTCATCGCCAGGTAGATGCCCCGCATGTCCAGCTGCAGGCTTGATTGGCTGAGCAGCGGCACCAGAAAGGGCAGCGTGGTGCCGTCCAGCCGCAGCCAGCCGGCAAACAGCACCGCCAGCGCCAGCGTGGTCAGCGTGCCCAGCAGCGAGCCGATGACAGCCGACACCGCCAGCCGGCTAAACCCGGCCACCAGAAAGGCGATCACGCAGGTGAGCACCAGCACCAGCAGCAAAGCGCTGGGGATGGGCGACGCGCCGCGCAGCAGCAGCGGGATGTACACCTTCCACATCATCACGGCGCTGGCCGCCAGGCTGACCAGGGCACCCACGCCCGACAGCCCGGCAAAGATGACCAGCAGCGCCATGTACCCCAGCACCATCCAGCCCATTGTGGGGCCGCGATCCAGGTCCACCAGCGTGACGGCCAGCTGCTCGCCCCGGGCGTCCACCATGGCCACCGCCACATCCCCCTCCCGGTACAGCTTGTCCTTCTCCAGGTCGGAGTTGAGGAAGTTGGCCGCCGGCACCTCCTCGCCCCGGTGGGGGCCGGTGAGGATTTCGGCGCGGCACTGCTGCACGCCGGAGTACACGATGCCCAGCGGGTCCAGCATGGAGTTATCCACCGACAGGATGCGCACCTTCTCCCGCGGGATGGCCCCGGCGGCCGTTTCGGGCGATGCATCGGGCAGCAGCAGCATGCCCAGCGTGAGCAGCGCGGCAACAATCACAAACAGCAGGTTCATCTTCTTGGACATGGCATCCTCGCTTCATATCGGCATGCAGGCGTCCTGACGGGCGCCCGCATGCGGTTGGTTATCTATGTTCGGTTGTTGCTTACTTGGCGGCCAGCGCGGGGATCTCCTCGTTGACTTCCAGGCCCATGGCGTTCATGAAGCCGTAGAAGATGTCGGTGTTGTCGTAGGAGCCGGAGAAGTTGTCGGCGCCGGTGCCGTTGGCATACACGGGCAGCTGCAGGCCGGTGTGGGCAAAGCTGGTGTAGGCAAGGCCGGCCTTGTTATTCAGCGCGTGGGTGATGGCCATGGAGAAGGGCTCATACCCGCCGTAGAGGAAGGCTTCCTGCTCGCCGATGATGCGCTGGGCGGCCGGCAACATGCTCAACTCATAAGCACGCTGCAGGGCTTCGCGCTCCTTGGCGGTGAGGGTCAGGTCCTGGCCTTCTTCCAGGGTCAGGCCGAAGTGCTGGGCCACGATGGCCATGGCATCTTCAAAGTTGGTCTTCTCTTCGCGCATCTTGGCAATCTGCTCGTCCAGCTTCACGTAGGACATCTTCTGGCTCTGCAGGTACTGGAAGTGGGTGTCATAGGCCGTGGTGGCAAAGCCGATGGTCAGGCCGCCGGTCTCGTGGTCGCCGGTGACGACGATCAGGGTCTCCTCGGGGTGCTTCTCGGCGAAGGCAACGGCTTCCTTCACGGCATCTTCAAAGGCCAGGGTGTCGTAGATGGCGGTGGTGGCATCGTTGGCGTGGCAGGTCCAGTCGATCTTGCCGCCCTCAACCATCAGGAAGAAGCCATTGTCGTTTTCCAGGTTGCGGATGGCAGCGGCGGTGATGTCGGCCAGGCTCAGGCTGTCTTCGCCGGCGGCGACTTTGGCCAGGCGGTCGATCTCATACTGCATGGAGTCGCTGTCGCCCTTGTCCGGCACGATGGCCAGCGTGCGGCCGCTCTCGGTGATGGCGCGGATGCCTTCGTTGTCGTTCACGTAGTTCCAGCCGTTCTCCTTGGCGATCTCAAACAGGTTCTGGCTGGGGGTATCCTTTTCACCGTCGGGGCGCTTGTAGCCGCCGCCGCCCAGGAAGTCCAGCGTGGTGCCGGTCAGGCCCTGTACGGAGATGTCATAGTACTGGTTGCGGCTGGGCACCTTGGAGTAAAAGGCAGCGGGGGTGGCGTGGTCGATGGACACGCTGGAGATCACGCCCACCTTCATGCCGGCTTCCTTGGCGTACTCGCTGACCAGCTTGAACTGCTTTTCCTTGTTGACGTCGTAATTGATGACGCCCGACAGGGTCTTGGCGCCCGAGGCCATGGAGCTGGCCGTGCTGGCGCTGTCCGGCGCGAAGCTGCTGGCGTCATAGGTGGTCATCAGGCCGGTGTACTTGAACTCGTCAAACACCAGCTTGGCGGGCATGGGATAGGGGCTGTCGGGGTTTTGCTGGGTGCCCACATAGTAGCGGGTGGCGGTGGTCTGGGGGCTGCCCATGCCGTCGCCGACGAAGAAGAACACGTACTTGGCCTTGGGGGCCTCGGCCTCCTGAGCCATGGCGGCGGTCAGGCTCAGCAGCATGATGGCTGCCAGCATCAGGGCGGTGAGTTTCTTCATGGAGTACCTTCCTTTCATCCTCGTCATGTTTTCATAGCGTCGATCTGAGGATAAAGGCTCCATGTAAAAAGGAGGCCAGGAACTATGTAAATTTTCGTGAGATTTGAAAAGCCCCTTGAATGGGGTTCAAGAGGCTGTGCCAATCACTGCGGAAGTGAAGGTCACTATTCTACCGCATCGCCCCGGCAAAATCCGCCGCCACATCCTTAATATCAATCAAATTCTGCTGTTCATTTACCATCGACGCTTTCCTGCGGACAAACGGCCCCTTCATCTTATCCCACCGCTTGCGCCACTTGTCGCGGCGCTGCAATCTCTCGGCCAAATCTCGCGAGCCGATGCCGTACACCAGGTAGAGGATCAGCCCGGACACCAGCATGATGAACACCGTGCTGGCGTTGCGCCGGCCGGTGGCGTTGACGTTGTAGCCGTACAGGCCCTCCTCGCGCGTCATGGATTGCAGCACCATGGCATAGCTGGTGCCATAGCTGCTGGCGAAGGTGGCGGACATATCATACTCGGTAAACAGGGCATTGAAGTTGAGCGCAAACACCGCCAGCACGCTGGGGAGAATGATGGGCAGCTTGACCCGCAAAAAGGTGGTTAGCCCGCCCGCGCCAAGAGAACGCGCCGCATCCTCCAGCTCGCTGTCGATGGCGTAGAAGCTGGCCTTGATCATGCGCAGCGAGAAGGGCAGCTTGACCACCATGTAGGCAATGATGATCAGCAGGCGCACATTCTCCATGTAATACAGGTTCTGGTTGGCCACATACCAGATATCGTTGCTGTTGAAGTAGATGCGATAGGAGTAGCAAATGAGAATCGTGGGCAGCAGCCAGGGAAACAGCAGGCTGTACTCCAGCACCGCGCCGGATCGGCGCAGCTTGCCCTTTTTGTTGCGCTTGAAAATATAGTTGCAGGCGACCACCACAATCACACAGGCCGCGGCCGCCGCCAGCGCCGACAGGATGAAGCTGGTGCGGATGCCGCCCAGCGTGGCCTCGTTGCTGAACACGCCGCTGATGGCCCCCTGGCGCACGCGGTGCACCCCGCGGGAGGTAAGGTAGCTGAAATCCTGCTGGCCCACGTAGTTAATCAGCGTCCAGTTGCTGAAGTCCAGCGTTTTCATCTGGATGGCGCTGTGCGTCTGAAAGGAGAAGATGACGATCATCACCACCGGCGTCATATAGACGACAAACAGCACATAGGCATAGATATGCGCCAGGGCGTTGGCGATGGGGTTGTTGATCTTCTGCTTGACCAGGCGGGCCTTGGTCTTACTGACGGACAGGTAGTGCCCCCGCTTTTCGTAGGCCGACAGGATGGTAAGCAGCCCGATGGTGAACAGCGCCAATATCACGCTCAGCAGCGCGGCCCGCGCCTGGGGAAAGGCCTCATCCGCCACCGAGGAGCCGGCCAGGCGTACGATCTCCGGGTTGATGGAGTCGTACCCCAGCAGCACGGGGGCGGACATGGCGCACAGCCCGGTGATAAAGGTCATCACAGTCAGGGAAAACATGGTGGGCAGCAGCGTGGGGAAGACCACCTTCCACAGCACGCGCAGGGGGCCGGCGCCCAGGTTGCGCGCGGCTTCCACCGTGTTGTAGTCGATGCCTCGGATGGCATTGCGCAAAAACAGCATGTGATTGCTGGTGACGGCAAAGGTCATCGTAAACAGCACCGCCCGAAAGCCGCTGAACCAGTTGGGGTTCATGCCCGGGAAGGCATTGATCAGCAGCGTGGTGATGATGCCGTTGCTGTCGTACAAAAACAGGTAGCCCGTGCCCAGCGCAATGCCGCCGTAGATCAGCGTGGTCATGTAGCCCATGCGCAATATATTGGCGCCCTTGATGTCAAAGTACTCGGTCAGCAGCACCAGGCTGACGCCCACCACGTTGACCGTCACCACAAGCAGCACGGCCAGCTTGACCGAGTTCCACAAATACTTGCTCATGCTGCCCGCCAGGAAAAAGCGGATCACCGCCCACGGGTCGGTGGCGCCGGTGGTCGGGTTTTTCGCGGTGAATATCTGCGTCAATGTGTTGAGGGTGGGCAGCAGCATGAATCCGAAGAACAGGTAGACAAAGAAGCCCACGCCAAACAGCTTGAGCAGAAAGGCAGGCCGCAGGCCGCCGCGCTTTTCCCCCCGGGCACGCATGGCGGTCATGCCGTCACCGCCTTGCCCTGGGCATCGTAGCGCATCAGGTCGCGCGCCATCAGCCCCACGTTCAGCTGCTCCCCCGGCTCGTGGATGTGCACGCCGTCATTCTTCTCGATGGCGCGGATCACCTGGCCGTCCAGGCGGATGCTGTACTTGATATACAGGCCGTAGTACTCACGGCTCTCCACAACACCGGGCAAAATGAGGTCGGCCGAGGCGCTCTCCTCGCCCAGGCTCAGACGCTCCAGCCGCAGGTAGTGGCTGTGCGCCGGGTCCAGCTTCATCCCCTTTTGGCGCAGCGCCGTAACCAGCGGGGCCTCCAGCCGGTTGATATCGCCGATGAAGTTGCACACAAACTCGGTGGCCGAGTGGTTATACACCTCGTTGGGGGTGCCGATCTGCTCGATATACCCCTTGTTGAACACCGCAATGCGGTCGGACAGCGTAAGCGCCTCCTCCTGATCGTGGGTCACGTAGATGGAGGTGATGCCGAAGTTCTTCTGCATGTCTTTCAATTCATTGCGCAGCTGCACGCGCAGCTTGGCATCCAGGTTGGATAGCGGCTCGTCCATGCAGATGATGTCCGGGTCGTTCACCAGCGAGCGGGCGATGGCCACGCGCTGCTGCTGGCCGCCCGACAGCTGGCTGACGGCCTTTTTGAGCTGCTCGTCCGACAGGTCCAGCTTTTTGGCGATGGCGCGCACCTTGCGGTCAATCTCATCCTTCTTCAAGCGGCGTATTTTGAGGCCGAAGGCGATGTTGTCGTACACCGTCATGGTGGGGAACAGCGCATAGCTCTGGAACACAATGGCGATGTTGCGCTCCTCAATGGGCACGCGGGTAATATCCCGCCCGGCCACATGCACGCTGCCCTGCACCGGCTCCACAAAGCCGGTGATGGCGCGCAGTGTGGTGGTCTTGCCGCAGCCAGACGGCCCCAGGAAGGTAAAAAACTCCCCTTCCTTGACGTGCACGTTGATGTTGTGCAGCGCGGTGAAATCTCCAAATTGAACCACAATGTCCTTCAGCTCGATCATGCGGTGTGCTCCTTAGAAGGAAGATGAAAATAACAATCTCTCGATAATAAGCGAGGGCTGCCGCAGTCGCCCGCGGCAGCCCCTTGTTGCGTTGATTACTTGGCAGGCTGGGTCAGGGTGGGCCAGTCCAGGTTGGCCCAGTCCGGCTCCTGCGGCGCGGCGTTCATGTCTGCCCAGTAGAAGCCCAGGTTGGTCATGATGTTGGTCCACTCGGCGGAGTGGGCGCCCACATACTCGGCGTAGGTCATATCGGTGCCCTCCACCTTGCTCAGCGCAAAGTTGGGGATGCTATAGATGGCGGGGGTGCCATCAGGATACAGAATCTTGGCGGCTTCCTGATTGCAGGGGTAGCTGTCAAACTCCTCGCCCCAGGCGGCCTGGGTCTCGGCGCTGCCAAACCACTCGGCAAACGCCTTCACGGCCTCGGTCTGCTCCTCGGTGCGGCCCTCACGGTCCAGGATGCCGATGTACTCGGCGATGTAGTAGGTGCCGTCCTCAATGTCCACCAACGCCCAGTTTTCGGGCTGCAAAGTGCCCTTGAGGGGGGTGGGGCTGCCCTCGGCGGCCACGTCCACCTTGCCGTACAGCGAGGAGGAGTAGAAGGTGCTTACCTGCACGTCGCCGCGGTTGAGCGGGTCAAAGCCGTAGCTGTCGCCCGTGAAGATGCCCTTGGCGCAGTACTGCCACAGCATCTTCCAGCCGTCCAGGCTGATGCCGCCGGCCGGGCTCTGCGGATCCACATAGGGGTACAGCAGGGAGTTGTTGATGTTGCTGTTGGTGGTGCCGCCCACCTTGCCCTGGCGGTACCAGGTGTAGGGGGTGTTGACCAGGTCGGCCCAATGCTTGAAGGTGAGCTTCTCACCCTTGGTGCCCAAATCGTCATTGCGATAGAGCATCAGGATATTCTGGATTACCAGCCCGTAGGCCAGGCCGGGATACTTGTACTCGCCCACCTGATCTGCCCAGGAGGGGGTCCAATCCACTAACTTGAGGTTTTCGTACGTGCCGCCGACCACCTGGCCCCAGCGGGTCTCGTTGAGGCCGAAGAGGATGTCGCCGTCCTTCTTCTCATTGGCGGCCTGAATGGCCGCAGTGTCGCCGGAGATGACCGAGTTGTCATCCATGGAGATGGTGAAGCCCGCTGCCTTGGCCTCGTTTTGCAGCCAGGTGGCGCGCTCGGTGGAGTTGGAGTTGGAGTAGATGCGGATGGTGTAGCCGGAATAGTCCTTCTGCTGAGCCAGGGCGGGCGATGCCGCAGCCAGCAGCATGGTCAGCGCAAGTACTGCCGAAAATAGCTTTCTCATGATGGAATGCCTCCTTATGATGTATGAATGATCTCCATGCAAAGTATATCACACGCGCAAAGGGATGGCAATTGCGTGAAGGAATTGGCAATGAAAAATTTGAGGTTAGGGGTTAGGAGTGAATGGTTGCACCATCGGCGCTGATGAAACGAACCACACTCAACTCCTAACCCCTCACCCCTCACTGTTTAACTTCTACTCACCCCAGCGCCACGTCCAGAATCATCATCACCGTGAAGCCCAGCGCCACGCCAATGGTGCCGATGTTGGAGTGGGTGCCCACCTGCAATTCGGGGATCAGCTCCTCCACCACCACGTAGATCATGGCGCCGGCCGCAAAGGCCAGCAGGTAGGGCAGCACCGGGATCATCAGGTGCGCCAGCGCCACCGTGATGCCGGCGGCAATGGGCTCCACAATGCCCGAGGCCGAGCCCATCAGAAAGGCCTTGCGCTTGCTCACCCCGCCGGAGCGCAGCGGCATGGAGATGATGGCCCCCTCGGGGAAGTTTTGAATCGCGATGCCGATGGACAGCGCCAGGGCGCCCGACAGGCCGATGCTGGTATCGCCCGCGGCCAGCGCCGCATACACCACGCCCACCGCGATGCCCTCGGGGATGTTGTGGATGGTGACGGCCAGCATCAGCATGGTGTTCTTCTTGGCGTGGGTGGGCAGGCCCTCGGGCTCGTCCGCGCCCATGTGCTGATGGGGCATCAGCGTATCCAGCACCAGCAGGAAGAACATGCCCGCCAGAAAGCCAACCGCCGGCGGCATCCAGGCAGGCAGGCCCAGCTGCTCGGCCTTGTCAATGGCGGGCAGCAGCAGCGACCAGACGGACGCCGCCATCATCACGCCCGCGGCAAAGCCGATGAGCATCTTCTGTATCGCCGGGCGGATCTCGCCCTTCATGAAAAACACCATGGCCGAGCCCAGCGTGGTACCGATAAAGGGGATCAGCAGCCCCAGAATGACGTTGCCAGTCATGCGCGCCTCCATCAACAGGTAGTGGCTGAAGTCTACATGAGATTGGGTTTGCGCGCAAGAGCGGCAGGGGCTATACTGGGGGCAATTGCTTACATTTTCGTTTTCGCGTCCGCGCTGACAGCGCAGCGAAACTGCACCCCGGTGCAACACATGGTCTGCACCGATGATAGAAGGAGCGTGAACCCATTGACCGACCGCCTGTACTTTGACGATGCCTATCTGACCGCCTTTGACGCCCGGGTGCTGGACATCCAGCAGCGGGCGGACGGGCCATGGCTGCTGCTGGACCGCAGCGCCTTTTACCCCACCTCGGGCGGGCAGCCCTACGATACCGGCACGCTCAGCGGCCCCGGGGGCGCCGTGCAGGTGCTGGACGTGCAGCAAAACGACGCGGGCGAGGTATGGCACCGGGTGGACAGGCCCCTGCCCCAGGGCGATGCCGTGCACGGGCAGGTTGACTGGGCGCGCCGCCTGGACCACATGCAGCAGCATGGTGGCGAGCACATACTGGCCGGCAGCGTGTGGGCGCTGTTTCAGGGCTACACCCACGGGCTGCACATCGGGGCGGAGGATGCCACCATCGACGTCACCATGCCGGGTGGCCGCACCCGCCTGACCGATCAGGAAATCGCCGAACTGGAGGACCTGGTCAACCGGCGCGTGCAGCAGGACGCGGACATCCGCGCCTGGTTTCCCGATGAGCAGGAGATGGCCGCCCTGCCCCTGCGCAAGGACCCGGCGGTGGAGGGCCATGTGCGGGTCATCGCGGTGGGCGATTTTGAGTACTGCGCCTGCGGCGGCACGCACCCCCGCCGCAGCGGCGAGATCGGGCTGGTCAAGGTGCTGTCCACCGCGCCTGCCCGGGGCAAGATGCGCATCACCTTTTTGTGCGGCATGCGCGCCCTGCGCCACTACCGGCAGGTGCTGCACAGCGCAGGCCAGGCCGGCGCGCTGCTCAGTGCCCCGCCCGAGGGCCTGGCCCAGGCCGTGGAAAGGTTAAAGTTAGATCAATCTAACCTGCGCGAGCAGGTGCGTGCCCTGCGCCTGCAATCGGCCGAGCACACGGCCGATGCCCTGCTGCAATCGGCCGTGCCCCTGCCCGGCGGCGGGCGGCTGTGCCGCGCCCACCTGCCGCTGATGGATATCGAGGGCCTGAAGGCCGTGGCCACCCGCCTGATCGAGCAGCTGGATGTCATCGCGCTGCTCAGCGCGCCCGTGGCCGAGGGGCAGGTGCTGCTGTTCGCCCGGGGCAAGGGGCTGCCACAGGATATGTCCGCGCTGCTTAAGCAAAGCGGCGCGCGCGGCGGCGGCAAGCCCGACTGGGCCCAGGGCAGCGCGCAGGATGAGGGGGCGCTGGACAGGGCACAGCATGCGTTGATATAGCCCTTCTCCGCCGTCAATCCATCCAATCGCCGCCCTATAATCAATAGCCGGCGATTTTTTATCCGGCATTTTTCGCTCTTCATTGGTATCTATGGTGAAGGGAGGCGTGCATGACATATCGGCAGCAGGACATCCCGCTGGATATCGAGGCCCTCTATACGCGCCACGCGGACATGGTCTACCGCGTCTGTTTCTCCTTCCTCAAAAACAAGGCGGATACCGAGGATTCCGTACACGATATCTTCATGCGCTGCATGCGCGCCGCGCCCGCCTTTGAAAATGAGGCACACGAAAAGGGCTGGCTGGTGGTCACAGCGGCCAACCTGTGCCGCAGCCGGCTGCGCCACTGGTGGCAAAAAACCGCCCCGCTGGATGAGGCGGCCCTGACCGGCAGCGAGGGCATGCCCCCGCACGACGATATGCTGGACGCTATCCTGGCCCTGCCCGACCGCTACAAGGTGAGCCTATACCTGCACTACTATGAGGGCTGGCCCGCCGGAGAGATCGCGGCCCTGCTGCGCCGCCCGGCCTCCACCGTGCGCAACCACCTCAGCGAGGCCCGCCGCCTGCTCAAAGAAAGGCTATTGAAAGATGGATATGAATGAACGCATCACCCGGGCGCTGGACGACATGACGCCCGATCATGCCGCCAAAGTGCGCATGCATGAGCGGCTGATGGCCGACGCCAAAGCCGCCCGCCCCTCCCCCTTGCGCCCCGGCCGCAGGCGGCTGGGCATCGCCCTGGCGGTCACTGTCCTGTTTTGCGCGACGGTGTTTGCGGCCACCCAACTCCCCCAATATGTCAACTGGCAGGGAGAGCCGGTGGCAACGCCGGACTTTTTCAGCGGCTTCAGCGGTGAGGAAATTGAACTAATGGAGGAGCGAAGCCAATGGGCGTTGCATGCGTCAAAGTTTATTCCCGCTGCTACATCAAGCGAGCGTTGGGTTGCTTACCGCATTCTGCCGGACGGCACCGTGGATGAGAGCTTGTGGAATAAAAAAGCTATTCATCGCACCTTTGATAGCTTTGAAGCGCTGAATGCAGCCATCCGGGCGGAAGGGGTGCTCCTTCTGCTCGAACAGTTGCCCCCCGGCTATGCGTTTGAGTTTGCTCAGGCAACATACCTGTTGCCACGCGACTTATCCTCTGTGTTGTTAAGTGAAGAACAGGTTGCAGATGATGTGATGCTGCGGTGCTATGCGATGCTTCCGGAAGACCAGTTTTTAACGGAATATACGCTTGCTCTTGCCAAGGGACAGCAGCACCTCAGGATATCAGGCACGTTACATCGATCCACGGTTGACACCCCAGAATACATCCCCCTCGTAGAAAATAACACAGCGCGTCCCATCGCGATTGAAGGGATGGATAAAGCTGTGATTGTCGATGGTGAATTGGCGGCATGGGCCAACCATCCAGCCATGACCACCAGATCACTGGAGACACGGTACAGGAAAATGCTGATAGCACCCGGCGATCGTGGTTCTCGGCCATGGGAGTATCTGCGCATCATGGATCGCATCGACCGGGATGACCCGTCATTTTTCTGGCTATGGAGCACATACAACATTTTCTCAGCCAACGCGCTCCCTGAAAACGACCTCATCGCCCTGGCCAACACCTTCCATTGACAACCCCTGCCCCCCTTGATAGGATATACACGGTATACAAACGCAATGGCGCCATGAAGGCGCCCGGTCTCGGGCATCGGGACCCCATATTTCGCGCGCAGCGCAAGGAGGGTTCCCGATGAAATCCATTGATATCAAGCGCATGGTGTTGGCCGCCCTGTTCGTGGCGATTGGTTTCCTGTTGCCGTTCCTCACCGGGCAGATTGCCCAGATTGGCAGCATGCTCAGCCCCATGCACATCCCGGTGCTGCTGTGCGGCTTTGTGTGCGGGCCGTTCTGGGGCCTGTTGGTGGGGGCGGTCACGCCGCTGCTGCGCTCCCTGACGCTCGGCATGCCGCCGCTGATGCCGGTGGCCGTGGCCATGGCCTTTGAGATGGCCGCCTACGGCCTGGCGGCCGGGCTGCTGTACCGGGCGCTGCCCCGCAGGATGGTCGGCATCTACATCGCGCTGGTGGCGGCTATGCTAATTGGCCGCGTGGTGTGGGGCCTGGCCATGTATGCGCTGACGGGCGGCGCGTTCAGCATGCAGGCCTTTTTGGCCGGTGCCTTTATCAATGCCTGGCCGGGCATCGTGTTGCACATTCTGCTCATCCCGGCCATTGTGATTGCCCTGGAAAAAGCCAAGCTGATTCCCTTGAAGGGATAGCACGCAAGGAGAGCCTTTGCACCCATGAAAATCCTCGTCATCGACGGCCAGGGCGGCGGCTTGGGCCGCGCCATCACGGCAGCGCTGCGTCAGGCGCTGCCTGATTTGGCTTTGATCGCCCTGGGCACCAACGCCATCGCCACCACCGCCATGCTCAAGGCAGGCGCCCAGCAGGGCGCCACCGGCGAGAGCGCCATCCGCTGGCAGTGCCGGGATGCAGGCCTCATCTTGGGCCCCACCGGCCTGCTGACGGCGGGCGCGCTGCTGGGCGAGATCAGCCCGGCCATTGCCGCCGCCGTGGGCGAGAGCCCGGCCAAAAAGCTGCTCATCCCCTCCGACCGCTGCAATGTGCAGGTGATCGGCGTGCGGCCGCAGAGCATGGATGACGCCGTGCGCGAGTTAGTGGCCCGCGTGGCCGAGGCCGCGGGCGCGCCGTGACATTTGCCCGGTGCCTGCTGGCGCAGGCGCGGCTGCACCCCGCCCTGATGCCCCAGGACGCAGTCAAGCTGTGCTACCAGGCCGCCTTTGGGGCGGAGCACCTGGTGATGGATGCGGCAATGGCTACTCAGCGCTTTGAGGCCGAGTACGCCGCCACCCCGGCGGCAGAGGGCCCGCTGTGCGAGCCCATCAGCAGGCAGTACGCCCGCGTCAACCTGGCGGCGTGGAAGCACGCGGGCCTGCCGCCGTCTGACCTGCTCCATGCCTTTTTGCGCACCGCCGCCCAACCGCCCGCCCCGGTCAGCCACCGGCGCTTTCAAGCCATGCTGGCCTGCACCGGCCACCTGGCCGCCCAGGGCAAGCTGCCCTTCTCAGCCCAGGAGTGGCAAGGCTACCTCTGCGGCTATCGGCATGGCCCGGTGCACCACAGCGACCTGTACCGCAGCCGGGAAAAGCCGGCCTATCGGGTGGTGGATGCGGGGTATGTAACAGCGCTCCAGAGCCCGCATTTGTTGTGATACCTTTGGTTTTTATGGTATAATCTGTATCAGGAAAGGAGGCTCAGCATGAACAAGAAAAAGTTAACTGACCATGTTTCCGCCTCCATGCGGATGGAAAGCATGCCGCTGACCCGGGCCGATAAACAGCGCATCGCCCTGTGCCTGAGCGGCAAGGCGTCTTTTCAGGAGAGCATCGAGCGTTTGGTCAAGAAACACGCCCAGCCCAACCCCTCCGGCAAATAATCATCCCACTTCATGCAAACGTATTATGAGTATGAGTGGGATGCGTTTTATTGCTATCCCAACAGCCAGGTGTTGCGCAACAAGCTAAACATCACCCAGGTTGAGCAGTTGCATACCGCAGAGCGCGAAATCACCTCGCTGAGGATGGCCCAGCTATTGCATGATCCGCCCAGCGGGACGCTCGATTTTGAATACCTCAAGCACCTGCATCGCTCCCTATTCGGTGATCTGTACGACTGGGCAGGGCAGACGCGAACCGTCAACATTTCCAAGGGATCCCTGTTTTGCCATGCGCCGTTTATTGATGCGCAGTGCACCGCGCTGTTCCATCAGTTGCAAAGCGAGCACTATCTGGCCCGCATTGACAGCCAAAGTGCATTGGGGCATCGCCTTGCATACTATTTGAGTGAATTGAACGCCATCCACCCCTTTCGCGAGGGCAATGGCCGCACGCAGCGCCTGTTTATCGAAATCCTTTGCCAGCGCATAGGGTACAGCCTTCGCTTTGAGCGAATCACCGGTGAAGAGATGATTGCCGCAAGCCACCTGTCATTCCAGGGAAAGATGGCGGCGATGATTCAGCTGATTGAACAAATATTGGAAAAACTGCCCGAAGAGTAAACAAGGAGGCCCCATGAACGACCTGAGAAGCGAGCTGCGCATGGCGCATCCCCGGCCGGACTTTACGCGCGAACACTGGCACAGCCTGGAGGGCACCTGGGCCTTCGCCTTTGATGATGAGGATGTGGGCCTACGCGAGGGCTGGCAGCACCGGGAGGACGGCTTTCCCATGGAGATCCGCGTGCCCTTTGCCTACCAGAGCGAGCTGAGCGGCATCGGCACGGCGGACTATCACCCCGTGATGTGGTACCAACGGCACTTTGAGGCCCCAGCGCACAGCGAGGGGCAGCGCGTGCTGCTGCACTTCGGCGCGGTGGACTATGCCTGCCGCGTGTTTGTCAATGGGCAGATGGTGGCTCGCCACCGGGGCGGGTACCTGCCGTTTTCGGCCGATATCACGCCCGCGCTGCGCCCCGGCCGCAACAGCCTGAGCCTGCGCGTGGTGGACACCCGCGATACCGCCCAGCCCCGCGGCAAGCAGTACTGGGACGACGGCCTGTTTATCTGCTGGTACACGCCGTGCAGCGGCATCTGGCAGAGCGTCTATATGGAAATCGTGGGCGATACCGCGCTCCGGGCCATCTACGTGACGCCCGATATCGACCGCTGCCTGGCCACGGTGGAGGTCAATGTGGACCGCGCGCCAAAGGGCGACCTGTCCCTCTGCTACGACCTGTATTTTGAGGGGCAGCTGATGCGCAGCCTGACCTCCACTTTGCCCCGCAAGCGCTACGAGCTGGCGCTGGACATGCGCGACGGCTCCCGCCTGGACAGCGTGCGCCTGTGGTCGCCCGATACGCCCCATCTGTACGACCTGGTGGTCACCCTGCGGCGCGGCGAGCAGGTGCTGGACCGCGTGGCCACCTACTTTGGCATGCGCAAGGTGTCCACCCACAGCGGCCATGTGCTGCTCAACAACATGCCCCTTTACCAGCGCCTGGTGTTGGATCAGGGCTACTGGCCCCAGTCCCTCATGACGCCGCCCGACAATCAGGCCCTCAAAAGGGATGTGGAGCTGATACAGGCGCTGGGCTTCAACGGCGTGCGCATGCACCAGAAGATCGAGGACCCGCGCTTTTACTACTGGTGCGACCGCCTGGGCCTGCTGTGCTGGGGCGAGCTGCCCAGCGCGTACGAGTTTTGCCGCGATGAGGTGGTCAACCTGACGGAAACCATGACGGCCTTCATCCAGCGGGATTTCAACCACCCCAGCATCATCACCTGGGTGCCGCTCAACGAATCCTGGGGCGCCCGCGAAATCTACGAAAACAGCCAGCAGCAGCGCCTGAGCAACACCCTGTTCCAGCTGTGCAAGGCCATGGACCCCACCCGCCTGGTCATCGGCAACGACGGCTGGGAGCAGATCTATACCGACATCGTGGCCCTGCACGACTATGCCGCCACCGGCGAACAAATCGCCGCCCACTTTGCCGACCGCGAGCAGATGGAGAAGGGCTTTGCCGATTGGCGCATGACCTATGCCAAAGATTTTGAGCCCGAGGACGGCCCCTATCAGGAGCCCTTCATGATCACCGAGTACGGCGGCATCGCCATGACCATCAAGGGCCGGCAGGGCCAGGTGGGCAATGTGGAGGCCTGGGGCTACAACGACATGGCGGACAGCGAGGAGGCCTTCCTGGCGCGCTTCCGCTCGGTGACGGACGCCATCCGCGCCATCCCCTACTGCCGCGGCTACTGCTACACCCAGCTGACGGATATCCTGCAGGAGATCAACGGCCTGCTGCTGCCCGACCGCACCCCCAAGATCGACCCCGCCCTCTTCGCCCGCTACAATGTGAACCCGGAGGGGTATGGGCGCCCCGGGGCGAGATAGACTCAACTAACTAACCCTGACGGGATAATTCATAAAAGCAAAAAACCACCCGCATCTCCGCAAGCGTCAAACGCCTTTCTTCACCCTGCATTCGACAGCGCAGGCCCAGCCCTTCTTCGCATTTTATTGGCCGTGCGCGCGGTCTGGCCAAAGGCTATGGTAGTAGCGCCCATGCGGATTTCAGGCGCGGCTGACGCCTATTGCTACAGCCCGCTGTGCGAGCAGGTCTGCCGCTTTTCGCTGCTCTTGGTATCAGCTGTAAAGTAAAATAAAAAGAACGTGGCAAGCACGCTTTTCATCGGTATTCATACGAAACTCAAACCTTCACGCTTCGATGGGACTTGCCTTTTTCCGCCTGCGTATTGCCTCTCTCGGTCAGCGTAGCGCCGCTACGCTTCCCTTATTCGGCTTCACGTAGCCGAAAAAATCCTGCGTCCATCCTTTCATCAATATTTCCGTATAGTATAAATCTTTTGTCCCGCTCTTTTCAAGAAGCGGGTGTTCTGTTTCCCGGCTCTGCTTTACTGTCCCTGCTCCTCGTCTGCCATGATCATCCAGTTGAAGCCGAACTTGTCCTTCACAATGCCATACAGCGGGTTAAAGAAGACAGGCTCCAGCGGCATGACGATCTCACCGTCCTTTGCCATGGCGTCAAAGGTTTTCTTCAGCAAATCATGGTCGGTGTGGGACAGGTTGAGGTAGACGGCATCGGTGGGTTTGACCTGTTGGCCGGGCATTTCGTCAGACAGCATCAAATCACCCGCGAAGGTCTTGATGTTGGCGTAGGCCACCAGGTGGCGGGATTCCTCGGGAAAATACTGCTGGTCGTCATGGGGCATCTCGTTCATGCGCATCACATAGGGCGCGGGCGCGTCAAACAGCTTGGTGTAGTAATCAATGGCCTCGCCCGCGTTGCCGGGGAAATTGAGATAAACGGTAATCATCTTTTTTAGTTCTTTCAAAAGTAACGTAACGGTCTGATGCATCAGACCGCCATCAATGTACCCGGGAATTGTCCCCTCAATCAGCAGGGGACACCCCTTGGATAGCCTCTGAGTGTATCGGGACAAACCAGGGCAAGCGCCTCCAGCTTTAGTGTATGGCTTGTATCTCCATGAGGCCGGCGTACTCCCATGATCTTGGAGTAAACTTGACTTTTTCCTAAGACTTTTTCAAGTTCCCCCATTTAATGGGCGTAATTTTATGCATCGGTGTGCGCCGTGCAAGGTGACCGTCTGCTTTACGCTTATATCTAATGCTAAATGAAAACATTAACGCAAGGATGGACGTGGGATTTTTTCGGCTGCGTGAAGCCGAATGAGGGAGGCGTAGCGGCGCTACGCTGACCGAGAGAGGCAATACGCAGATGGAAAAAGACAAGTCCTATCAAAGCGTTAAGGTTTGAGTTTAGTATAACCAAATCATCTGAAAGATATCCACAAAACTGAAACCACCCGCCTCTCCCCGGAAACGGGGCCATGCGGGTGGTTTTGATCAAGCAGTGGTTTTTACTAAATGAGTGTATCCGGTATCAGAATCAGTGTTCGGCGATCGCGCGCAGCACTTCCTCGATGTCGGGCAGCTGGCTGATGGGGTATTCCTTCACCCAGGCCACGCGGCCTTCCTCGTCGATAAGGATGTTGGCCCGGCCGGAGATGCCCTTGTCCTCCAGGAACAGCTCATAATCCTGCGCTACCTTGCCGTGGGGCCAGAAGTCGGCCAGCAGGGCGGTATCCTTGATGCACAGGGCAGCGGCCCAGGCCTTTTTGCTGGGGGCCGGGTCCACGCTGAAGCCCAGGGGCACGGTGTTGAGGGAGGCAAACTTGTCCTTGTTGGCCTCCAGGGCGCGCATCTGATCGGTGCAGACGCTGGTCCAGGCCAGGGGGTGCCAGCTGAGCAGCACCTTCTTGCCTTTGAAGCTGGACAGGCTTACCTTGTTGCCGTTCTGATCCTCCAGGGTAAAGTCGGGGGCCTTTGCGCCGACTGCAATCATGGGTATCACTCCTTTGTGTGTGTTCGTACTGAAATCATACCCACTGGGCAGGCAATGCAAACAACACAGCGTTGCAGGCCTCGCGCAGAAAAACGGGGAACCCGCCCTTGCCCCACAAGGTTCAAGGCTTATGAAGGTCGAGTTGGGTTCAGGTCAATTTCTTCAGCCATTCCTCTTGGATAGGATCTTGCGCCGGGGGCTGAGTAGCTTCATCATTCTCCTTGGTTTCCAGGTTAAACACGGTGCCGCTGATGAAGTTCCCGTCCCGGTCATATACCGTGTGGGTTCTGGACAGGAGGACATCCTGACGATCAAACATTTCAACCTGGGTGGTGAAGCTGCCATCCTGATTTGATGTCACCGAAAGCACCAAGATGATTTCCGGGACACCGTCCTCATCCATGATCGTCACCGCCCCATGGGCCAGGATCCCCTTCTCATCGTAGTTATAGTTGGCCTGGGAGAGTATCTTCTCCTCATCGTCCAAATAATAGGTGTTGGTCCAGGCGAGCTTGCCGGTCTCCCCATATCCTTTCACCATGTTCTCGGTGGGCACCAGCTCTTTTACACTATCTCCTTTTGCTCTCTGCACCATCACCGTGCCGCCCTCGTCAAGGGCAAGGCTCTCGCGTTGCCACAGCCCTGACGACAGCTCCTGCCAGGTGCTCCAGCCCTCCTCCGCCACCGCTGACACCAGGCAAAGCAACAGCATGGACAGCGCGACGCATGCCAATCGTTTCATGAGGTTTTCCTCCTTTTGCATGATTCAATGCCAAGATAGGCCAATTTTTGCCAATTAGCAAGCACATTGCCCTTCTTCAAGGAAGAAAATCCCCTATGCTGAAACGACCATAATCAGCCTTTACAGATTCCCAACAGCTTTATCGTGAATATTCCGTTATGAGGATACAATCGGCTTCGAGAAATGTACTCAATCGCCAAGCAAAGACAGCGCAGCATATCACACCAAAAAATTCCGAATTCCGTATTCCGAATTCCGAATTGCAGCCCCTATCGCCTAACTTTTATCTGTTTTTCCGCCAAGCGGTTTCCCCCAATCAATGCTCTCCAGCGACCAGGCGGACAGCTCGCTGAGGGTGGGGTGGATGACCATGGAGCGCATCAGCGGCAAAATGGTGCCGGCCTCCTTGTCCTTGAGGGGCTGGCCTGCATTCATCAGGTACACAAAGGGCTGCACCAGCGCCGCCGCCTGAAAGCCCGCGATGTGCACGCCCAAAATGCGCAGGTCCTCGTCCAGCAGCAGCTTGACCAAGCCGTTGTCGCGGTCGTCATCCTTGTAGCCCATGGCGATGCCCGCCGCGATGTAGGAGTAGCGGTACCGCCCCACATGGTAGGGGATGCCGCGCTGCTTGACCTCCTCCTCGGTGAGGCCCACATGGCCCACCTGGGGCATGGTGAACACCGCCCACGGGATGGCGCGGTAGTCGCAGCTGCGCTTTGGCTTTTCGGGGTGCAGCAGGTTGTTGATTAATATCTCGGCCTCGTAGTTGGCCTTGTGGCGGAACAGGAAGCCGCCGATCACATCACCCAGGGCGTAGATATGGGGCTGGCTGGTCTGCAAATATTCATCGGCATGGATCCACCCGCCGTCATCCGCCTGCACCCCCGCGCGGTCTACCCGCAGGGCCCGGCTGGCCGGGCGCACGCCGGTGGCGATCAGCAGCTCCTGCGCCTCCACCGCCAGCGTGCCGCCGGTCTGGCGGCTGCGGGCGATGACCCGCTTGCCGTTTTCGGCTTTCTCCGCGCCGATCACCTCGTAGCCGGTGAGCACCTGAATGCCAAAGTCCTCCAGCTGGGTGCGCACAAGGGCAGCGATCTCCTCATCCTCGTCGGGCAGCAGCTTGGGGTTGCGACCCACGATGGTCACCTTGGTGCCCATGGCGGCAAAGATATGGGCAAACTCCGCCGCGATGATGCCGCCGCCGGCGATGATCAGGCTGTCCCAGGGCTTCTTGGGGTACTTGTCGCCAAAGAAGCTCTCGCTGGTCAGGTAGCCCACGTCCTCCAGCCCGGCAATGGGCGGCACAATGGTCTCGGCGCCGGCAGCAATGAGAAACTGGCGGCCCTTGAGCTGCGCCTCGCCGCCGTCGTTGAGGCGCACCGTCATGTCATTGGGGCCGGTGAAATGGCCTTCCCCCTTGAAGACGGTGATGTTGCGCATGTTGGAGAAGCTGTGCTCAATGCCCTTGGATACGTCGATCTGGTCCCATACCCGGCGGGAGATCAGCTCCCAATCCACCTGGGGCGCCTCGTAGCGCACGCCCACCTTGTAGGCGCGCTCGGCCTCGCGCAGCAGATCGGCCGGGTACACCAGCATCTTGGAGGGGATGCACCCCCGCGTCAGGCAGGTGCCGCCAAACTTGCCCTTCTCCACCACGGCCACCACCTGCCCCGCCTGGGCCGCCGCCTCCGCAAACATCAAGCCGGCCCCTGTACCAATCACAACCCAATCAAACATGCACACATCTCCTGATCTTCCCAAAAATAAGCGGACGAGCCGTCCGCATCAGACTGCAAAACCCCGTGGGAGGTGCAGGAGGGCCGAGGCCCTCTTGCTTTTAATCGGCCTGGGCGACATGCGCGGCCAGGCCGCAAGCCTTGGCGCAGCCAAGGGTTTCCTTGCCCTCCGCCGCCCGGGAGCGCAGCGAGAGGCGGAGGGCCCATCGTTCCACCCGTGTCGAAGAATGTGCCGCAGGCACTTCTTTGACACGCTGAATCAGACGAACCGTCCGCATGCCTACAGTATACCCCAATTGACCTACAATAACACCGGGTCGATGCCCTCCTGCACCGGCCGGGGCGTGTTTGCCGGCTGTTTGCCCTGCTTTGCCTTGCCCTCGTGCACGGGGCAGCCGCCCTGGATAAACTGGCAGATGGCCAGAAAGCTCTCGTCGGACAGGTCGTGCTCCACCTTGCAGGCATCCTCATAGGCCACGGCTTCCCCTACCCCCAGCGACATCAAAAAGCGCGCGATGGTCATGTGCCGCTCCAGCATGCGCTCGGCCACCTCTCTGCCCCGGGGGGTGAGGGAGATCAGGTTGTCATCGTCCATGGTGATATAGCCGCCTTCGCGCAGCAGCTTCATGGCGTGGCTGACCGAGGGCTTGGTCACGCCCATGGCCTGGGCAATGTCGATCGAGCGCACATAGCCCTTCTCCTGCTCCAGCATCAAGATGCGCTCCAGGTAGTTCTCCTGGGATTCGGGTATGCTCACCGGCGGCCTCCTTCAGGTAATGCTTTGCCGGCTATTATTATACGCACATTATCCAGATGTGCAAATCGGCCCGCGCGTCAGAACTCCGCCCGGCGGTACACCCGCCGGCTGATGGTTAGGGATATCAAACCCACGACGGCCAGCGTCGCCAGCAGCAGCATGGGGGCGGCCCAGCCGCCCAGCGCCCGGCCAATCCGCCCGAAGAAGGCGGTGATCTGCTCGCCGCTCACCTCCTTGCCGATGCGCTGGGGCACGATGATGAGCGCCATATAGATCAGCATGCTGGCCGCCGCGCCATAGCGCGCGTCCACAAAGGATACGGGCATCAGCAGCAGGTGGTACATCACCCCAGCGGCCGTCAGCAGCAGCCACAGGGCAAACAGCGGCATGAACGGGCTGACCCCCATCAGCGACAGCAGGGCCAGCAGCAGGCACAGGTACAGCGGGTACACGGCGGCGCACAGCAGGGCAAACAGGTATTTGCCCCCCACCACCTGATCGCGCGTGACGGGCAGCGAGTTGAACAGCAGGTTGTCCGGCCGGCTGACGGCCGCCTGGCGGTTGACGCTGAACACCAGGTGCGTATAGATCAGCTGACAGAACACGGCCAGAAAGGGCATGGATTGGGGAATAATCGGCCCCACGGGCACCAGCATCAGGCCAATGACGGCGCCGGCGATATGCACCCAGCGGGTCACCATCCATTCCTTGCGCAGCAGGTTAAGCATCGGTTTCTCCTAAAAAGTCGCATTCAAAATAGAGTTAGAAGTTTAGAACTCTGCGCGTCGGTACACGTCCTGGCTGACGCGCAGCGACAGCCAGCCCAAGGCGGCGACTGCCAGCACCAGCAAAATGGGCCCCGCCCAGCCGCCCAGCATCTGCCCCAGCCGGGCCAGCCGGGCCAGCAGGGCCGCGATGGCCTGCCCGCCCTTGCCCCTCTGCCCCATCGCCTGGGGCAGCAGGAAGATGGCCAGCAAGATCGCCATGTTGACCCATGTGCCGTACCGGGCGTCAACATAGGACAGCGGCATCAGCAGCAGGTGGTACAGCACGCCCATCGCCGCCAGCAGCAGCCACAGGTGAAATATGCCCAGCGGCACCGATACGCCAAAGGCGCTTAAACCCAACAAAATGAGGCTGAGAAAGGCCGCGTACCCCACGGCGCACAGCAGCACATACAGGTACTTGGCCCCCACCACCTGCCCGCGGGTGACGGGCAGGGAGTTGAGCAGCAGGTTGTCCGGGCGGTTGGCGGCGGCATACCTGCTCTGGTTGTGCACCAGGTGGCTGTACATCAGGTAGGTAAACAGCGCCATGAAGACGGCGTTGTGCGGCTCCATCAGGCACACGGGGATCAGCCCCAGGCCCATCGCAACGGCAGCCAGGTGCACCCAGGCGGTGGTCAAGAACTCCTTGCGGATCAGTCGGCTCATGCTGTCCCCCTTACAGGTGCAGCGGGCTTAGCAAGCCCAGCACCAGAAATACGGCCCATCCCCCCAGGCCGGCCAGCGCGGCGGCCGGCGAGCTGATCCAGGGCAGAAACACCGGCCCCCCGACTGCCTGGAAGATGACGAAGTTAAGCGCCAGGATCACCAGCAGCATGTTCACCACGCGGGCAACCTCGGTGCGCAGCCACAGCCCGATGGCGGTCATCAGGCCGGTCAGCAGCAGGCCGATGCCCAGCGACTTGGGCACGATGTCCGCCGAAAAGTTTGCCGGGCCGGACACCTGCATATACACCAGCGCCAGCAGCGATGTACCCCCCACGACCGCTGCCTGGTACAAAAACAGCCCCACCACATGATCGCGCGCCGTCACCGGAAACTGGATCAGCCCGGTGCGGATGCTGGTACTGTCTGTCCGGGTGCTCAGCATCCCCAAAATGACATAGATGATTAGAATGGCCGGAAACGCGGCACCGTTGAAGCCGGGCAGAAAGATCCGAAAGAGGAAGGGCGTCGCGAAGGTCAGCAGCATGCTGCGGACATCGCCGGACAGGCCCCTCAGCTCCTTCATCATCACCTTAAGCGCCATGCCGATCCCCCCTTGTGTGGAAGAACATGATGTCCTCCAGGCTGGGCCTGTCCAGCACCAGGCCTTCTCCCCGGATGGGGTGGTCGGCCAGGCCTTCAAAGCCGTGGCTGTTAACCGATACCCCCACCAGCTCGCGGCGCAGCTGGTCGGTCAGATCCTGCGGGCCACCCTTGACCAACACATACTGCTCGTACAGGCTGTCCTTTTCCTGGCTGAGGACGATCTTGCCCTGATTGATGAAGGTGATGTAGTCGGCCACGCGGTCCAGGTCGGAGGTGATGTGGGTGGAAAAGAGGATGCTGTTTTCCTCCCGCTGCATTACCTCAAGCAAAATGTCCAGCAGCTCGCGGCGGAACACCGGGTCCAGCCCGGCGGTGGGCTCATCCATGATGAGCAGCTCGGCCCCGTGGCTGAGGGCCAGGGCCAGGGCGTACTTGGTGCGCATGCCCTTGGAGAGCGTCTTGATCTTCTGGTCGTCCTTCAGGTCGAAGCGGCGCAGATAATCCTCATACAGCGGCTGGTTCCACTGCCGGTAGAAGGGGCTGATCAGGCCGGTCATCCGGCGGATGCTGAGGTTTTCATAGTACACCGGCTCATCGTACACAAAGCCGATGCGCTGCTTGATCTCCCGCTCAAAGCGGATGTGATCCTGCCCAAACACCTCGATGGTGCCGGCATCGGCGCGCATCAGGTTCATGATCAGCTTGAGGGTGGTGGTCTTGCCCGAGCCGTTGGGCCCGATGAAGCCCATGATGTAGCCGCGCGGCAGGCTAAACGTGATGCCGTCCAGCGTAAAGGCCTTGAATGCCTTGCGCAGGTCCTTGATGTCCAGTATATTTTCCATGGTTACTCCTCCCACAGGATGCGGAGCATGCGCTCCAACTCCTCGTATTCAAAGCCCAGCAGGCGCGCCTCAATCAGTGCCTCGGACAGCCGCTCCTCAATGGTCTTCAAGCGCTTCTCCCTCATCATGGCGGTGTCCTGCGCCGCCACAAAGGAGCCCTTGCCCTGCACGGACTCCACAAAGCGCTCGGCCTCCAGCTCGTCGTAGGCGCGCTTGGTGGTGATCACCGAGATGCGCAGATCCCGCGCCAGCGCCCGGATGGATGGCAGCGGGTCCCCCGGGCTCAGGTCCCCCTTCATGATGGCATCCTTGATCTGATCGGCAATCTGCTCCCAGATGGCCTGGCGGCTGTCGTTGGACAGCACGATGCGCATGCGTTTCACCTCACTGTTCATAGTTTTCATATACAGTATGCACACCAGCCTGGCGTTGTCAAGCCCTTCTGAAGAAAATTTTTCCACAAGGGTTGACAAACAGAGTTAGTCACACTAAACTCATTTCTGTGTTAGACGATTCTAACAAAGGAGTGAGTGTATGCCGCTGATCATGCTGTCCCTTGGTGAATCCGCCTGCATCCGCCGCATCAGCGGCCCGCCGCCCGTGCGGGCCCGCCTGGCCGAGCTGGGGTTTGTGGTGGGCGAGCGCGTCACAGTGGTGGCAGCGCTGGGCGGCAGCCTGATTGTGCAGGTCAAGGGCAGCCGCGTAGCGGTGGGGCACGACATGGCCCGGCGGATGATGGTGTAGGCATACGGAAAGGATGGTATTCCCTGATGAAAACCTTACGTGACGTGCCTGTGGGGGCACAGGCGGTGATCAAGCGGCTGCACGTCGAGGGCGCGCTCAAGCGCCGGGTGATGGACATGGGGCTGACCCGCGGCACGCAGGTACATGTGCGCAAGGTGGCGCCGCTGGGCGACCCGCTGGAGCTGACCGTGCGCGGCTATGAGCTGAGCCTGCGCAAGCAGGACGCGCAATCCATTGAGGTCGAATAAACTTTATCCGTCGAATATTTTTTATCTCTCAGTTAGTTTAATCTAACTATTGTCTACTATTCTTTGAGGAGGAAGTCAGCATGGCCATTCGCATTGCCCTGGCGGGCAACCCCAACAGCGGCAAGACCACCCTGTTTAATGCCCTGACCGGCTCGCGCCAGTACGTGGGCAACTGGCCCGGCGTCACGGTGGAGCGCAAGGAGGGCAAGCTCAAGGCCGCCCAAGGCGCTCAGGGGGACGATGTCATCGTGCAGGATTTGCCCGGCGTGTACAGCCTGTCGCCCTATACACTGGAGGAGGTGATCACGCGCAACTACCTGGTGGACGACCGGCCGGACGCCATCATCAACATTGTGGACGGCACCAACCTGGAGCGCAACCTGTACCTGTCCACCCAGCTGGCCGAGCTGGGCATCCCCATGCTGATTGCCGTCAACATGATGGACGTGGTGCGCAAGCAGGGCGACCGGATTGACCTGAACCAGCTGTCTGCCCAGATGGGCGTGGAGGCAATGCCACTGTCCGCGCTGACGGGCGAGGGCGCCCATGCGGTAGCCCAGGCTGCGGTGCGGCTGGCCCGTCAGGGCACTGTGCCCCGGCCGCTCCAGGTGTTCGACGGCCCGGTGGCGCACGCGCTGGCCCATATTGAGGACGCGCTGACGCACCGCCGGCATGGGCACCATCACCATGGGGGCGATGTACGCCGCCAGGGCGAGGCCATGCCCGCCGCCCTGCGGCGCTGGTACGCCATCAAGCTGTTTGAGCGCGATGACAAGGTGCTGGCGCAGCTCAGGCTGGCCCCGGATGTGCGCCGGGGTATCGAGCAGGCCATCGCCGACTGCGAACAGGAGATGGATGACGACGCGCAAAGCATCATCACCAACCAGCGCTACGCCTGCATACAGGCCATGATGCACGATGCCCTGCGCCGCAAGCGGGCACCCGGCAGCCTGAGCGCATCCGACAAAATTGACCGGGTGGTCACCAACCGGGTGCTGGGCTTCCCCATCTTCATCGCGGTGATGTTTCTGGTGTACTACATCGCGGTGACCACCGTGGGTGCGGTGGTGACAGACTTTACCAACGATACCTTCTTTGGCGCGTGGATCATCCCGGGGCTGGAAAGCTGGCTGTCCAATGTGGGGGTATCCGATTGGCTCAGCGGGCTGATTACCGAAGGCATTGTGGGCGGCGTGGGCGCGGTGCTGGGCTTTGTACCGCAGATGTTTGTGTTGTTTTTCATGCTGGCCATCCTGGAGGATGTGGGGTATATGGCGCGTGTGGCCTTTATCATGGACCGCATCTTCCGCCGCTTCGGCCTGTCCGGCAAGAGCTTCATCCCCATGCTGATCGGCTCGGGCTGCTCAGTGCCCGGCATCATGGCCAGCCGCACCATTGAAAACCAGCGCGATCGACGCATGACCATCATCACCACCTCCTTCATCCCCTGCGGCGCCAAGCTGCCCATCATCGCCATGATTGCCGGTACGGTGCTGGGCGGGGCCTGGTGGGTGGGGCCGATGTGCTACTTTATTGGCATTGCAGCGGTGGTCGTCAGCGGCATCATCCTCAAGAAAACCCGCCATTTTGCAGGCGATCCCGCCCCCTTTGTGATGGAGTTACCCGCCTACCACCTGCCCGGTATGGGCAATGTGCTGCGCAGCATGTGGGAGCGGGGCTTCAGCTTCATCAAGCGCGCAGGCACGGTGATTTTGCTTAGTTCCATTGCCATCTGGTTTCTCAAATCCTACGGCTGGGCAGACGGCAAGTTTGCCGCTGTGGAAGACATGGATCACAGCATTCTGGCTGCCATTGGCGGGGCAGTCGCCCCGGTGTTCAAGCCGCTGGGCTTTGGCAACTGGCAAAATACCGTAGCCACCGTGCTGGGCCTGGTGGCCAAGGAGGAGGTTGTTTCCGTATTCGGCGTGCTGTACGGCGTGGGCGAAAACGCCCTTGACCTGGTGGAGGAAGGCGCGTTTGACCAACTGGCGCCCATCGCCATGAACTTCACCAGCATGGCTGCCATCAGTTTCCTCACCTTCAACCTGCTGTGCGCCCCGTGCTTTGCCGCCATCGGCGCCATCAAGCGCGAGATGAGCAACTGGCGCTGGACGGCCTTTGCAGTGGGATATCAGACGGTGTTCGCGTATGTCATCTCGTTTATCGTGTATCAGCTGGGCATGATAGTTACTACGGGCTTTCAGCCTGTTCACCTGCTGCCCATCGCCCTGCTGGCAGGCCTCGTTTATCTGGTGTTCAGCCCCACCCCCTATGGGCACAATGATGCTGCACCACAGGCCGTCAGGGCGTAAGAAAGGAAATAGATATGGTAGATTGGATTATCGGCAGCCTGGTGCTGCTAGCGGCCGCGCTGGCGGCAGGCAAATTGATTCGCGACCGGCGCGCGGGCCGCTCCGCCTGCACGGGCTGCAGCGGATGCGCGCATCAGGGCAGCTGCCCAAGCCGCCCCTGCACACAGGAGCAGCCGCACATCAATCAGTAATTAGCTTTTAGTCACTGTCACCCCCTTCCGGCACCTCCTGGCCGGAAGGGGGCTTCATGTTTAACCCAGGTGAATGACCTGATCGAAACCGGTCAGCTTGTCGGGGGAGAATTGATGGGAGATCACCAGCAGCGTTCGGTCCTCAATCTCCAGCAGCATGTCTTCAATCTCTCCGGATGTCGCCGCATCCAGGTTGTCCAGGGGTTCATCCAGGATGAGCAGCGGCGTCTGCCTAAGCAGCGCACGCAGCACGCAGATGCGCTTGCGCTCGCCGCCCGAGAGGTTGGCGCCGTTTTCTTCAACGGTCATGTCCAGGCCCTGGGCGCTGGCCAAATGATCCAGGCGGAAGCGCTTGAGCAGGGCAATCAGCCGGTCATCCTCCGCCGGCTGGTACATGGTCAGGTTGTTGCGCAGGGTGTCCCGAAAGAGCACGGCATCCTGGCGCACCACGGTCGCCAGGTCGTAGAGGTGGCTGCGCGTCAGGATGGAAATACCGTCCACCGTGATGGCGCCGCCCGACGGGTCATGGTATCGCAGGAGCAGGTTGGTCAGCGTCGTCTTACCGCTGCCGCTCGCCCCTTGCAGCAGGCAGCGCTCCCCCTTGCGCAGCGTCATGGTGAAGCCCCGGATAAGCGGCGCATCCGGCGCATAGGCAAAGGCCACATCCTCAAAGCGGATGGATTGCTCAAAGGGCAGCGGGGACGGTGGGCCTTCGTCCGCCGTTTCCCCCTCCGCCATCAATCGGTTCAGGCGATCGGATACTGCGCGGGCGCTGATTAGGTTGCGAATCAGGCGCGACAGGGCAATCAGCGGCCAGGACAGCTGGTCGATCATGCCGATGGCAATGAAGAACTGCCCGGCACTGAAGCGCCCCTGCAGCACCAGCCAGGCTGCCGCCGCCAGCACGACAAAGTAGGACAGGTAGGAGATACAGGCGCTGATGGTGCCGGCCAGCACATGCAGGCGCTTGTTGCGCAGCGACAGGTCGGCGCTGTGTTGGTTCATCCGGTCAAACCGATGCGCCACCTCGGGCTCTGCAGCAAAGTTTTTGATGACCTCAAAGCCGCTGAGCCAATCGCTCATCTGCGCCATGTTGTGCTCCCACTGCGCCAGGTGCTCCTGCTTGGCCTGCTTGAGGCGGCGCTCCGCCAGTTTGGGCACGTACAGGGGCGTGGTGAGCAGCGCCAAGGTAATCAGCGCCAGCTTCCAATCCAGCCAGAACAGGGCCGCGCTGACCAATACAATTTTGATGAGAATCTCATAGATCATGGGCAGCGAGGAAAAGCGCAGATCCTCCATCTCGTCCACTTCGCTGCTATATTTTTCCAGGTAATCGCCCTGGGCGCGCCGGCGAAACGACATGAAGCTGCGGCCCAGGATGCTGCGCATCAGCCGATCCCGCAGGGCACGCGTGCTGAGCGCCTCAAAGGCCGCCCCCTGCCTGCCATACAGATAAAACAGCGCCAGCTCCAGCACAATGCAGGCCAGCAGCGCCAAGGCGCTACGCAGGCTCTGCCCGCTGTGGCCCGCCAGGGCCTGGTCCAGCACATTGCCTTTGAAAAACTGCGCCGCGACTGAAAACACAGTCGCCAAGAAGACCGACGCGATGGAGACAGCCAGTGCCCTGCGCGCAGGCGTATGATATTTTTTCATGATAAATCCTCCGTCGAACCCACGGCGGAAGGATGTATGTATTTCCTGCCGCCGGTTTAGACGGCGGCCCGCAGCCTGACCATGCGATGTGCCCTCGTTTCGTGTAAGATGTTCAGAGTGTAGCGGATGAGAGGCAGGCGGTCAAGCAAATGCCGGCCTTTCCTTGCCAACAGCCGCCTCGAATGGTATATTTTTCGTGGAGGGATGCATATGGCAAAGCCCACAACCACGATCAAGGCTGCCCTGGCCAGCGTGAACGGCGCGCCGGCGGACATTGAAGCCAACACCCGCGAGATGCTGCGCATGATGCGCCAGGCCGAGGATGCCGGGGCGCAGCTGTTGGTGTTTCCGCGCTTTAGCATTTTGGGGGCTACGGCGGGCGACCTGGCACGCAGCACGGTGCGCTTCGGCGTGTACCGCGCGGTCAAGCAGCTGGCCGAGGCCAGCGGCAAGTGCCTTGTGGCCTTCAGCTTTCTGTTAGGCTACCGGGATTACTTTTACCCCGCGGTGGCGCTGGCCCATGGCGGGCGGCTGCATTATCTGCTGCTGCCCGAGGGCGCGCGCGACCCGGAGCAGCACACCCACTTCCGCCCCCGCAGCACCCATTTTCTGGAGCTGGTGCGGCTGGATCACCCCTTCCGCCTGGAGCGAGAACGCCCCATCGCCCTGCCGGGCACCCAGATCAAATTCGCCGCCACGCTGGACCGCAGCGCGGACAATGCCCGGCGGCTGTGCAGCCGCGGGGCCGTGATGCTGGCCCACATGGCCGCTGACCCGGCCTGTGCGCTGTGGCACCCAAGCCGATTGGTGCAGCGCCAAAGCCTGGAGTGGGATTGCACGCTGCTGTACGCCAACGCCGGCGGCTGCGAATCCACCACCGATTCGGCCTGGGGCGGGGAGCTGGCCGTCGCCAGCAAGGGGCGGCTGCTGGGCATGTCCCCTGTATTCAGCCCGGATGGCTGGCTGACGGCGGAGATTGACCTGTTCCTCCCCCCCAGCACAGAAAAACTGCCGCCGCTGCCCGGGCGCGACAGCAAAATGCCCTATGCCCCGCTGCGGGGCCCGCTGCGCGCCCAGTGGTGCGAGGAGGCGCTGGAAATCCCCGCCCAGGCGCTGGCCAGGCGCATGCAGCGCATCGGCGTCAAAAAGGTGGTGGTGGGGCTGTCCGGCGGGCTGGACAGCGCGCTGGCGCTGCTGACAGGCGCACGGGCACTTTATCTGCTGGGCCTGCCCCGGGAGAACCTGCTGGCCTGGTCGCTGCCCTGCTTTGGCACCAGCGGCCGCACGCGGCAAAACGCCCTTGATCTCATGGATGCCATGGGCATTGCGCGCCGGGAGATCGACCTGACGGACAGCGTGAGCCGCCACCTCAAGGACATCGGCCACGACGGGCGGCACGACGCCGCCTATGAAAACGCCCAGGCGCGCGAGCGCACGCAGGTGCTGATGGACCTGAGCAACATGCACGGCGGCCTGATGCTTGGCCCGGGCGACCTGAGCGAGCTGGCGCTGGGCTTTACCACCTATGGCGGCGACCACATGAGCATGTACGCGGTCAACGCCGGGCTGCTCAAAACCGCCATCCGCCTGCTGCTGAAACACACCGCCGCCACGGCGGACAATCCGGCCCTGCGCCGCGTGCTGCAGGCCATATTGCGCACGCCCATCAGCCCCGAGCTGCTGCCCGGCGGCCAGGCCGCCCAGCAGACCGAGCAGCTGCTTGGCAGCTACCTGGTCAACGACCACATCCTGTGGCTGTTTTTGAGCGGCTGGCGGGCGGAGGTGATGCTCAAGCGCCTGCACCGCGTGCACGGCAAGGCCTACACCCGCATGGAGCTGCTGGCGCTGATGGAGCGCTTTATCCGCCGCTTTTTTGCGGCGCAGTTCAAGCGCAGCTGCATGCCCGATGGGCCGCGGGTGCTGGAGATCGACCTGTCGCCCCGCGGCGGCTTCAGCATGCCGTCGGACGCCGCGCCCGGGGCTTGGCTGCATGAAATCCGCCTATTGATGCAAAAAGAGGAGCAATCGCAATGAGAAACCTGAGCCTGATGACCGACCTGTACGAAATCACCATGCTGTACGGCTACTTTAAGGGCGGCATGCTGGAGCGCCGCGCGGTGTTTGATATGTTCTACCGCCGGCAGGGCAACATGAACTACGCCGTGATGGCCGGCAACGAGCAGTTCCGCGACTACCTGGAGAACCTGCGCTTTGACGCGGAAGACCTGGCCTACCTGCGCGGGCTGAAGCTGTTTGATGAGGATTTCCTGCGGTATCTGGGCGATATGCGCTTTCATTGCGATGTGGACATGGTGCCCGAGGGCAGCATTGTCTACGCCAATGAGCCGCTGGTACGGGTGGAGGGGCCGTTGGGCCAGGCGCAGCTGATTGAGACCGCGCTACTCAACCTGGTGGGGCATCAGACGCTGATCGCCTCCAAGGCCAACCGCGTGGTGCGCGCCGCTTTGGGCGACCGGGTGATGGAGTTTGGCCTGCGCCGCGCCCAGGGGCCGGACGCGGGCATCTGGGGCGCGCGCGCGGCAGTCATCGGCGGCTGCACCTCCACCAGCAATACGCTGGCGGGCAAGATGTTTGACATCCCGGTGTCGGGCACCCACGCCCACAGCTGGGTGATGAGCTTTGAAAGCGAGCTGGCCGCCTTTCGCGCCTATGCCGCCGCCTACCCGGACAGCTGCCTGCTGCTGGTGGACACCTTTGACACCCTGCGCAGCGGCGTGCCCAACGCCATTCAGGTGTTCCGCGAGCTGAAGGCCCGGGGCGGCACCCCGCGCGGCATCAGGCTGGACAGCGGCGACTTGGCTTACCTCAGCCGTAAGGCCCGCGAGATGCTGGACGAGGCCGGCTTCCCCAATACCATCATCGTGGCCAGCAACGACCTGGATGAGTACCTGATCCGCGACCTGAAGCTGCAGGGCGCGCGCATCGACCTGTGGGGCGTGGGCACCAAGCTGATTACCGGCGGGGAGACCCCGGCGCTGGGCGGCGTGTACA
>JAAZBU010000038.1 GCA_012513645.1 Clostridiales bacterium
CCGGCCGTTGCCCCACCTGCCGTGCCAACCGCCGCAGCAACAGCCATGGCGGCGAGCGTCAGATGTACGATGTGATCTGTGATGAATGTGGCGCCACCACGCAGGTCCCCTTCCAGCCCCGCGGTGATCGTCCGGTGTACTGCCGTGACTGCTTCTCCCGCCACAGCGGCCGGTAAGGATCAGCTAAACAGCAAGGCCCGCCGAAAGGCGGGTTTTTTGCTGCGCTTCTTTCTCGGTTCTGACCCCGTTGCTGATCCATCTGTATGTTCTTCATCCGTATCCTCACGCAACATGCACGCAACATCATGAGATGGCTTGACCGGCAGATGTCCATCAGTATAATCTGTAGGTGACAAATGGTATATCTGCGAATCTCATCATTCATATCTTAGGATGCGAAGCGGCAGTCTGTAAATGGACATTGCCTGTTGGGCAAAATATCGGGAAGGCGGAATCATCATGAAAGAAACTTATTCTTCCGTTCATAAGACAAGGCAGGATTTGCTGGACGCGATGGGCGAGCTGCCAAGCCCAATAGGGCCTGTGTCGGCCAAGTTGCTGTCCGTTGAAACGCACGAGGCCTTTGTGCTGGAGAGGCTCATCCTGTCGTTGAATGGATATGAGCCTGTGCCGGCCATCTTTGTTCGCCCCAAGGAAGCAGCGCTCCCCTATCCGACCGTTTTGTTCAACCATTCCCACGGCAATCTGTTCCATATCGGAAAGACTGAACTGCTAAACGGGTGCGACTACATGCTGAGGAAGGGCTATGCCTATTCACTGGCTGAAATGGGCATCGCCTCCCTAGCCATCGACCACATGATGTTTGAGGAGCGTTCCGGGCAGACGGAGAGCTTCACTTAGAAGAAGCTGATATGGGATGGCTATTACATGTGGGCCTGGATGGTGTTTGACAGCCTCCGCGCGCTGGACTATCTTGCGGCCCGCGAGGATGTAGTCAGCAGCCGCATCGCCACCGTCGGCATGTCAATGGGCAGCAGCATGGCGCAGTGGGTAGCGGCACTTGATGAACGAGTCAAAGTGTGTATCGACATCTGCTGCTTGACGAATTACGATGAATTAGTGGCTGAAAATCGCCTGGATTACCATGGCATCTACTACTATATTCCCGGGTTTCGCAAGAAGTTCACCACAGCGCAATTGAATGCACTGATCGCACCGCGTCCGCACCTATCGCTGATTGGTACCTCCGACCCGCTGACACCCCTGCGCGGTGTGGATCGGGATGAAGCGGAGATCCGCGATGCCTATGTCCGCGCCAATGCTGAGCACAACTGGGCTCTGTTGCGATACCCGGTTGGGCACACCGAAACCCATGAGATGCGCTTTGACGCGATGCAGTTTTTGAAAAAACATCTGTAGAAGTTTTTATAGCATTTGAACTTTGTAACTGCAGCGCATTGAACTGTTACAGCTTGTGTGACATTCGACCAATTTACTGTATGAAAAAAGCCCTGAAAACGCTGTGTTTTCAAGGCTTTTCTCTTGGCGGAGAAGCCGGGATTTGAACCCGGGCTGCGCTTTTGACGCACTACTCCCTTAGCAGGGGAGCCCCTTCGGCCACTTGGGTACTTCTCCATAGCCGGTGGTTGAGATGGCGGAGAGAGAGGGATTCGAACCCCCGGTGCCTTTCGGCATCACCAGTTTTCAAGACTGGCGCCTTAAACCGCTCGGCCATCTCTCCGCGGTTGCGCCAGCATGCTCTGAAGCGCTTGGCTATGATAGCAAAAAACCGCGCTGCCTGTCAACCCGTAGAAAGGAAAACAAGCAACGCGGTTTGCGCAATCGTCAGCTCTGGTCCTCTTCATCAAAGCCCTGGGAGGCGATGATGTTTTGCTTGAGGATGCGCACCTCGTTAAGCTGCACGGAGACTGCGGCGTCCACATGGTCAAGCAGCGTGCCCAGGTCGCGCTGGGTCTGCTGGCGCAGGCCCTCGGCATGCTGATTGGCATTCTCCAGCAGTTCGCGCGCCTGCGCCTCGGCGCGGGCCAGCACGGTGGTCTGGCTGACCAGCACGTCGGCCTGGGCGCGTGCATCGTCGATCATGTGCTGGGCGCGGTTCTGCGCGTCGGCCAGGATGGCGCGCGCCTGCTCGTCGGCCTGGCGGGTGGTCTCCTGCCCGTAGGCATCGGCATGTGCCCTGGTCTGCTGCGCGTAGGTATTGGCCTCGGACACCATGCCCTGGGCCTGGGCCTGGGCGTTGCTCATGGTTTTGTTAGCGGAGTCGGTGGCATCGCCTAAGATCCGCTCCTCATTGGCGATGATCTTGTCGGCCTTTTCCAACGAGGGATCGTAGTTGGTCACAATGCGCTTGAGGGCGTCTGTGATCTGGCCTTGGTTGACGATAACAGAGTCGGTAAACGGCATTTTCTTGGCGTTTTGCAGGCTGAGCGTCAGTTCGTCAATCAGGGCGAAAACTTCGTTCCTGGGCATATTATTCCCCTCCTTTAGTAGGCGTATCATCCGATTGGTCACGCTTATTGTAAAGGCGCAGCAGGGTTTCGTCAACAGCAGGGGGCACAAAGGGGGATACATCGCCGCCGAAATGGGCGATCTGCCGCACCAAAGAGGAGCTGACGCCCGCCAGCTCAGGCCGGGTCAGCAGTACCACGGTCTCCAGGCCGGGCAGCAGCTTTTCGTTTGTCCAGGCCATGGCCATCTCGTTCTCCAGGTCCTGCACGCCCCGGATGCCGCGGATGATAAAATCGGCCTGCTCCTGTTTGACAAACTCTATCAACAGGCCGGAAAAAGCCTTGACCTCGACGCCCTTCACCTGCGCCAGGGCTTGACTGATGACATCCAGGCGCTGCTGCGTCTCCAGCAGGCCCCGCTTATCCGGGTTAATCAGCACGGCCACAATCAGGCGATCGCACAGCCGCTGCGCGCGGCGGATCAGATCCAGGTGACCGTTGGTCAGTGGGTCAAAGCTGCCCGGAAATACCGCTGTTTTCATCAGCTACCTCCTGCCTGTACCGGACGAAATCGATGGATGTCGCCCGGTAGTCCTTGGTACGGAAAACTTCCAGCCCATCAGGCATGGTGACCTGCATGCCACTGTCCCGCTCCAGCATCAGCCAGCCGTCCGGCGCAAGGAGACCTGCCGCCGATATGTTGTTGAGCACCGGCTCGTACCGCATCTGGTAGGGCGGGTCCAGAAAGATCAGGTTGAAGCGTTCCCCCTCGCCCGCCAACAGGTCCACCGCCCGCGACCAATCCATGTGCAGCAGCCTGGCGCGGTGCTGTGCCCCCAGTGCGGTCAAATTGGCGCGGATTGCCTGCGCTGCCTCCCGACTGTCATCACAAAAGACGGCGGTACGTGCCCCCCGGCTGAGTGCCTCCAGCCCCAAGGCCCCGCTGCCCGAAAACAGATCGAGCACCGCTGCCCCATCCACGCGGCCTTGCAGCACGTTGAACAGGGATTCGCGCGTACGGTCCAGCGTGGGGCGCGTGTGCGCGCCCCGGGGCGTAATCAGGCGCCGGGAGCCGTATTCGCCGCCGATGATGCGCATGCCCTGCTACACCAGGTTGCGCGGCTGCTGGCGCTGTGCGCGCTCCTTCTTTTGCCGGCGAACACGCCTGCGGGCATCCGTGCTGATGGCGCCGTGCACGCCCGCGCGCAGCCTGGGCCCCTGCAGGTAGCCCAGCGCATAGCCCAGCGGGATCAGGCAGACCAGCAGCGGGCTGAGCCGCTCAAGCCACAGCAGCGCCGCGCTGGAAGAGGTGCCGATCATATTGACGAAGGGAAACAGCAGCAGCCTCACCACGATGCGCAGGATGCCCTCCAGGCCGATCCCCTGATGCTCGTGGTAATACTGAAGCGCCAGCCCCACATCCGCCCTGCGCTCAAAACCTGCCACCCAGCCGGGCAGGCTGCCCAGCCGGTAATGCTGCTCGGTCGCGATCAAGGCAAACACCAGGCTGAGGAGGATGAGGGGCAGCGTGCCCACCAGCACCGTGAAAAAGCCTTTCAGCGGATGGTAGCACCGATCGAGCTCTGCCGATGTGACCTCTTTACCGGCTTCCCGGCGGGCCAGGGCAACCTCCGCGAAGGTGACGTCCTCCATGCCCATCCGGGCGCCGTCGTTGTACAGCAGCGCGCCAAAGGACAGCAAGACCAGCAGATTGGCCAGCACGCGCCAGACCATTGCATCAAACAGCAGCACCTGCCCGATGAACAGGTAGGCAAAGATGAACGCCACCTGGTACACCAGAATGCGCAAGCTCCGCTTGGCGGCCAGCACGCTGCGCCAATTGCCCTTCAGGTAGGGCTTGTAGATGAACGCGGCTTTTTGCTTGCTCTTTCGCGGCTTGCCCTGCATGCTCACTCCTTTTCGTCGGACAGATAGAACTTGGGGATGCGGGCACCGGGTGCCAGCAGAATGTCATAGGTAACGGTGCCAATGGTGCGCGCCAGCTCATTCGCACCGATAAATGCCCCGCCCTGCTCACCGATGAGCAAAGCCTCGTCACCCGGATAAACGTCCGGCACGGCGCTCACATCCACCATGAACTGATCCATACAGATGCGCCCGATGATGGGGCAGGATACGCCGTGCACCAGCACGCGCCCCTGGTTGGAGAGCGCTCTGGGGTAGCCATCGCCATAGCCCGCGGCTACAGTGGCCACCCTGGTCTCCCTGTCGGCGATATAGATGCAGCCATAGCTGACGCTCTCGCCGGCCTGCAAGGTTTTGACAAAGGTGATCTCGGCTGCGATGCGGATGCAGGGCTTGAAGGCCACAGGGCTGCCCTCCGGCGGATAGCCGTACAGCCCGGTGCCCACGCGCACCATGTCAAAATGCGCATCCGGCCGGAACAGGGCGGCGCCCGTGGCAGCGGCGTGGACCAACAGGCCCTCGGGCAGCAGAGGAAGCAACTCGCGGAAACGCGCCAGTTGAAAATCCGTATATTCCCGCGCCGGGGTATCCGCATCGGCAAAGTGTGTAAACACGCCGTTTACATGCACCAGCGGCGCCTGCTTAAGGGCCGCAAGCAGCGCCAGCAGCTCCTCCTTGTTGCGCGCGCCGATGCGGTTCATCCCCGTATCCAGCTTGATGTGGGCATCGATGGGCTTGCCGGTCAGCTGGGCCGCCGCTTGCGCAAGCTGCACGCTGTTTACATCGGGCAGCGGCACCGTCAGGTCGTTCTGGGCTGCTGCCTCCATGCCTTCCCGGTTGAGGGCGCCAAAGACCAAAGTGGGCGTGGTGACACCGGCCTGGCGCACCACCATCCCCTCCTCCACCAAAGCGACGCCCAACCAGTCCACGCCCTCGCGCTGGGCCGCCTGGCTGCACTGCACAATCCCGTGGCCATAGGCATCCGCCTTGACCACCAACAACACCTTAACCTTGGGGCCGACAAACTCGCGCAGCATGCGGATATTCTCCCGCAGGTTGGGCAGGGAAACCAGGCTGCTTGTCTTGCGCAGAAGCGGAATGTTGCTCATCTTATTTCACCACCAAATTTAATAGTCTGCCGGGCACATAGATGGTCTTCACCACGGAGCGGTCGCCCACCAGTTGGCGCACAGCCAGGGAATCGGGCAGCGTGCGCTCCCCCTCCAGCTTATCAAGGGCGCTGGGCACCATCAGCTTGCCGCGCACCTTGCCGTTGATTTGCACGGCAATCTCCACCTGGTCGCCCACCAACTTGCTCTCATCGTACTGGGGCCAGGGCTGGCCCCACACCGGATCGCCGTAGCCCTGCTGCTGCCAGATTTCCTCGCAGATATGGGGCGACACCGGGCTGAGCAGCAGCAGCAGCGCCTTGAACTCATCCCGGGTGATGCTGCCCTTGGCGGTGTAGTCGTTCACCAGCGTCATCAGCGCCGCGATGGCGGTGTTAAACTTCATGCGCTCGTAGTCTTCCGTCACCTTTTTGATGGTGCTGTTGACGTTGACAGCCAGGTCGCTGCTCAGGCCTTTGGCCTTGTCGTCCACCATGTCCTGCAGGCGCCATACGCGATCCAGAAAGCGGCGGCAGCCGCGGGCGCCGTTGGTGTTCCACGGGATGGCCTGGTCAAAGGCACCCATAAACATCTCATACATGCGGAAGGCATCGGCCCCGATCTCGTCAATCATGTCATCGGGGTTGATGACATTGCCGCGAGATTTGCTCATCTTTTCGCCGTTTTCGCCCAGAATCATGCCGTGGCTGGTACGCTTCTGGTAGGGTTCGGGCGCCTTCACCTGGCCGATATCATGCAAAAACAGGTGCCAGAAGCGGCTGTACAGCAGGTGGAGCGTGGTATGCTCCATGCCGCCGTTGTACCAGTCCACCGGCAGCCAGTAGTCCAGCGCCTGCTGGGAGGCAAAGGCCTGATCGTTGTGCGGGTCACAGTAGCGCAGGAAGTACCAGCTGCTGCCGGCCCACTGGGGCATGGTGTCGGTCTCCCGCTTGGCCGGGCCGCCGCAGGCCGGGCAGGGCACATTGACCCAGTCCGATATGGCGGCCAGCGGGCTTTCCCCTGACTCGGTGGTCTGGTAGTGCTCCACCTCGGGCAGCAGCAGGGGCAGGTCGCTCTCCTTCAGGGGCACGGCACCGCACTGGGGGCAGTGCACAATCGGGATCGGCTCTCCCCAGTAGCGCTGGCGGCTGAACACCCAGTCGCGCAGCTTATAGTTCACCTTGCGCTCGCCCAGGCCCTTTTCCTCCAGCCACTTTGTCATCTTTTCCTTGGCTTCAGTCACATGCAGGCCGTTGAGGAAGCCGGAGTTGACCAGAATGCCCTCCTCGATGTCGGTGTGCGCGGCCTCGTCGATGTTGCCGCCGGCCACCACCTCCACGATGGGCAGGTTGAAGGCCCGGGCAAACTCCCAGTCCCTGGTATCGTGGCCGGGCACCGCCATGATGGCGCCGGTGCCATAGCTCATCAGCACATAGTCCGACACCCAGATCGGGATGGCCTGCCCGGTCACCGGGTTGATGGCCTGCACGCCGTCGATGGCCACGCCGGTCTTTTCGTGCACCAATTCGGTGCGCTCAAAGTCGCTCTTGCGGGCGGCCTCGGCCTGGTAGGCGGACAGCTGGTCCATGTTGGGGATGCGGTCCTTCATCTGGTGCAGCAGCGGGTGCTCGGGCGAGATCACCATGTAGGTGGCGCCAAACAGCGTATCCGGCCGCGTGGTGAACACCCGCAGGGTGGTATCGCTGCCCTCAATGGCAAAGTCCACCTCAGCGCCCTCGCTGCGGCCAATCCAGTTGCGCTGCTGGGCCTTTACCCTGTCGATAAAATCCACCGTGTCCAGCCCATCCAGCAGCTTCTGGGCATACTGGGTGATGCGCAGCATCCACTGATTTTTGACCTTGCGCACCACCTCGCTGCCGCAGCGCTCGCAGACGCCGTCCACCACCTCTTCATTGGCCAGGCCCACCTTGCAGCTGGTGCACCAGTTGATGGGCATCTCCGCCTTGTAGGCCAGGCCATGTTCAAAGAGTTTGAGGAATATCCACTGCGTCCAGCGGTAACAGTTGGGGTCGGTGGTATCCACCTCGCGGCTGTAGTCAAAGCTGAAGCCGATGCGCTTGAGCTGGCGGCGGAAGTGGTCGATATTCTCCCGCGTTACCTTGGCGGGATGCACATGGTGCTGGATGGCATAGTTTTCGGTGGGCAGGCCAAAGGCATCCCAGCCGATGGGGTACAGCACGTTGTACCCCTCCATGCGGCGCTTGCGGGCGATGATGTCCAGCGCCGTATTGCTGCGCGGGTGACCCACATGCAGCCCCGCCCCCGAGGGGTAGGGGAACTCAATCAGGCAATAATACTTGGGCTTGGCATAATCGCTCTTGGCCTCAAAGGCATGCGATTCATCCCAGATTTGCTGCCATTTTTTCTCGATGATCTCCGGCTGATAGGGCTGTGAATACATTGCACTTCCTCCTTAGACAAACACAAAGAAGTATAGCCAGTCAGGCGGTTTTTGTAAAGGCAAATTGCGTTGACACACAAAACATCGCGGTCTATACTTGAACGCATGGACAAGCATTTTGTGAACCGGGTCCCCCTGAGGAGCTGTCTGGCCATCCTGGCGCTGACCCTATCGCTGTTCACGGCGTCACATGCAGCCGCCATAGAGGCGCCTGATATCACTGCCCAGGCAACGTTTTCCGCGCCGAGCAACCAGCGCACATTAACCCGCCTCACCGACGGCAACTACACAAAAGGCTGGCAGGGCACGAGGGGCAATGGCGCGCTGACCATCACATCCCCCACCCCGATGCATGGCCTGTACATCCGCTGGGTACAGGAGCCGCGCGCCTTTTCCATACAAGTACAGCAGGACGGCCAGTGGGCGGATGCAGCCCGCTATGAGGCGGCCCCCTGCGCGCACCAGTACTACCCGCTGGAGGGCGTGACCGGCCTGCGCCTGATGCCAGACAAGGATGACGGCAAGACCTTTGGCATCCAGGAGATCACGATATTGGGGGCGGGCGAGCTGCCCGCATGGGTGCAGCAATGGCAGCCCACCTGGCCGGATGCCGACCTGATGCTGCTGTTTGCGCACCCGGATGACGAGGTGCTTTTTTTCGGCGGCCTGCTGCCCGACTACGCGGCCGAGCGGGGCATCAAGGTGCTGCCCGTGGTGCTGACCGACGCGGGTGCCATGCGCCGCAGCGAGCTGCTGGACTGCCTGTGGTACCTGGGGGTGCGCAACTACCCGGTGTTTGGCCCCTTCCCCGATCTGTATGCCCGGGATCTGGACCACGCCTACCAACGCAACGGCAAGCGCAAGACGGCCGATTACCTCACCGAGCTGATCCGCCGGCACAGGCCCGAGGTGATCGTCACCCATGACGAGCGGGGCGAGTACGGCCACGGCGTGCACCGCCTATGCGCTGACCTGGCCAAGAAGTGCATTGCCTATGCGGCGGACCCGCAGCGCCACCCTGACTCCTTTGACAAGTACGGCCCCTTTGAGGTGCAAAAGGTCTATCTGCACCTCTACCGGGGCAAAGATAATACGGCGGCGCTGGAGATGAACTGGGACCGGCCGCTTACCGCCTTTGACGGGAAGACCGGCTTTGAACTGGCGGTGGAAGCATACGACCGCTTCCACAAATCCCAGCACCGCTATGAGCAATACCATGTAGAGCCCAGGGACAGCCGCTACAGCAGCTACAAATTTGGGCTTTATTACAGCGCTGTGGGGGCAGACATGCGCAAGGACGATTTTATGGAAAACCTGCCCGGCTTTACGCAGTGAATCTATTAGGTACGAGGGGGATATGAGCATGAAAATTCTGGTAACCGGCGGCGCGGGGTACATTGGCTCGCATACCTGCCTGCAGCTGTTGCGCGCGGGACATGACGTGGTGGTGGTGGACAACCTGGTCAACGCCCAGGAGGAGGCCATGCGCCGGGTGCAGACGCTGGCGGGCAGGGAGTTTGCCTTCTATCCCTTTGACGTGTGCGATGACAACATGCTGGACAAGGTGTTCAGCGAGCACAGCTTTGATGGGGTGATCCATTTTGCCGGGCTGAAGGCCGTGGGCGAGTCGGTCAGCATTCCCCTGCGCTACTACAGCAATAACCTGGTCAGCACGATGACACTGTGCCGCGTGATGGACAGGCACAACGTCAAGCGGCTGATCTTCTCCTCCTCCGCCACGGTGTATCAGCCCGGTTCCCCCATGCCGGTAAATGAGGAGGCCGCGCTGGGCTGCACCAACCCCTATGGATGGACCAAGTTTATGGGCGAGCAAATCCTGCGCGACATCGCCGCGGCCGATCCCGAGTGGTCCATCGTGCTGCTGCGCTACTTCAACCCCATCGGCGCCGATGCCTCGGGCATGATTGGCGAAGACCCCTCCGGCATCCCCAACAACCTGATGCCCTACATCACCCAGACCGCGCTGGGCAGGCTGGCGCAGCTGAGCGTATTTGGCGATGACTATGACACGCCCGACGGCACCGGCGTGCGCGACTATATCCACGTGGTGGACCTGGCCCAGGGGCACATGGACGCGCTGAACTATGCCGCCCGCAATACCGGCAGCGTGGCCATCAACCTGGGCACCGGCGTGGGCTACAGCGTGCTGGATATCGTGCACGCCTTTGAAAAGGTCAACGGCGTGAAGGTGCCCTACCAGATCGCCCCGCGCCGCCCGGGCGACGTGGCCGCCGTGTATGCCGACCCGCGCCGCGCCAAAGAGCTGCTGGGCTGGCAGGCCGAAAAGGGCTTGGAGGACATGTGCCGCGACTCCTGGCGCTGGCAGAGCATGAACCCAAAGGGGTACGCTGCCGAATAATCGGTACAGAGCCACAGCACAAGCCGCCCGGTGATGCATCGGGCGGCTTGTGCTATGAATGGAAGGATTTAGTCAGGACACTTTTTCTTCGGAGATCTCTACCGTGACCGCCTGCGCGTCCCGGCACTGCTCCAGCATCTTCTCGTTCATGGGGGCTACTGCCATTTCGCCCGGGGTGAGGATCATATGTTTTTTGCAGGAGAGCACCTTGTCATCCGCGCGCACCACCAGATAGTGATTGCGGTACACGTTGATAGGCCTGAACATCAGGTCGATGGTAAAATCCACCGGCACCTCGGGCAAAATGATGCGCTGGGGCACCGTGCCGCGCACGCCTGCACCGTCCATCACAGGCAGCGAGCGCCCCTGCCAGGCCTTGCCGCGCACATAGGCCGCGGCGGCCCGTCCGGCCACCGATGCCTCGTTGGATACATGGTCCACCAGGTCGTGCACATGCAACACATTGCCGCAGGCAAAGATGCCGGGCACGTTGGTCTGCAACGTATTATCCACCACAGCGCCCGAAGTGGCCGCGCTCAGCTCCACCCCCGCGCCCTGGGACAGCTCGTTTTCGGGGATCAGCCCGACGGACAGCAGCAGCGTATCGCAGTCAAAGTGCTGCTCGGTGCCCGGGATGGGCCGGCGGTTTTCATCCACTTGGGATACGGTGACGCCGGTCAGCCGCTCGCGGCCGTGAATGTCAGTCACGGTGTGGCTGAGCAGCAGGGGGATGTCATAATCCTGCAGGCACTGCACGATGTTGCGGTTGAGGCCGCTGGAGTAGGGCATCAGCTCCACGCAAGCCAGCACCTTGGCACCCTGCAGCGTCATGCGCCGGGCCATGATCAGGCCGATATCGCCCGAGCCCAGAATGACCACCCGCCTGCCGGGCATGTAGCCCTCCAGGTTGACATAGCGCTGGGCGGTGCCGGCGCTGAAGATGCCGGCGCAGCGTGTGCCCGGGATGGCCAGCGCTCCGCGGGAGCGCTCGCGGCAGCCCATGGCCAAGATGACGGCGCCGGCTTCAAACACCTGCAGGCCGCCCTGCTGGCTGATGGCCGTCACCCGGCGGTCGTCGCTGACCTCCAGCACGGTGACACCGGTGCGAATATCGATGCCCAGCTCCGCCGCACGGTCGATATCCCGCTGGGCGTACTCGGGGCCGGTCAGCTCCACCTTGAAGCGGTGCAGGCCAAAGCCATTGTGAATGCACTGGCGCAGGATGCCGCCCTGAAAATCCTCCCGCTCCAGCACCACGATGCGCTCGATGCCGGCCTCCTTGGCCGATATGGCGGCGGCCAGCCCGGCCGGGCCGGCGCCCACCACCAATATATCTACCTGCGTATGCTCATTCGCCATGGCTGCCATCCTCCGTGCCCATGCTGTCCAGCGTGCCCGCCAGCAGCCAGCTGCCGCCGCCGAACTTGGTGACCTCCTCGGGCTTCATGCCCAGCTCCTCACACAAGATCTGCACCACCCTGGGGCTGCAAAAGCCGCCCTGGCAGCGCCCCATGCCCGCGCGGGTGCGGCGCTTGACGCCATCCAGCGTGCGCGCCCCCACCGGCTGGCGGATGGCCTGGCGCACCTCGGCCTCGGTGACGGTTTCGCACCGGCAGACGATGCGGCCGTATTCCGGGTCCTTGAGGTAGGCGGCCTCCCGCTCCCCCGGGCTCATATGGCTGAAGGCCTTGGGCATGGGCGGCACATCGCGCATGTACCGCTTCTTGGGCAGCTGCAGGAAATAGGCCACCCAGGTGCCCAACTCCTCGCCGATAGCGGGTGCTGCCGTCAGGCCGGGGCTTTCAATGCCGATGGCTTCAAACGCGCCCTCGCCTGCCCCCTCCACCGTGCCGATGATAAAGTCGCCGCCCGCCTCATGGGCGCGTATGCCGGAAAAGTTGGTGATCACGCTGCGGGTGCTGATATCCGGCCAGGTGAGGGCGGCCTTGCTCAGCACGTCGGCCAGGCCGTCAGCCGTGGTCGTGACGTCCCCGCCGTCCTCAATATCCTCCGCCGTGGGGCCGATGAGCAGGTTGCCATGGGTGGTGGGGCTGATCAGCACGCCCTTGCCCATCTTGGTGGGCACCTGAAACATGGTCATGCCAAAGGGCAGGTGTTCATCGCGGTCCAGCAGGTAGTATTGCCCGCGCCGCGGGATGATGCGCACGGGGCGGGTGGAGATCATGTTGTGCAACACGCCGCCATACACGCCCGCGCAGTTGACAAAGGCACGGGTGTACAGCACGCCCCGGTTGGTGTGCAGCGCCCAGCCGCCCTCGATCTGCTCTATGCCGGTGACCTCGGTCTCCAGCTGAAACTCAACGCCACCGGCAGCCGCGGCATTGGCCAGCGCGTGGGTCAATTCATAGGGACTGACCAGGCCGGAGGTGGGCACATGCAGCGCGCACACCACGGCGGGGTTGACATTCGGCTCCATGGCCAGCACTTCGTCCCGCTCAATCACCCGGCAGCCCGCCACTTCATTCACACGGGACTGGGCCTCCAGCGCCTGGATGGCGGCGCGGTCGGCCTCGTCAAAGGCGAGCACCAGCGCCCCCGGCTGCCCATAGGGCAGGCCCAGCTGCCGGCATAATTGCGGGTACATGGCCGCGCCCTTTACGTTGAGGCGGGCCTTTTCACTGCCCGGCGTGGCGTCATAGCCGGCGTGCACAATGCCGCTGTTGGCCTTGCTGGCGCCCTCCGACACATCGCCGGCCTTGTCCAGCACGGCCACCTTTCCCTCATACTGGGCAATCTGGCGGGCCACGGCGCAGCCGATGACGCCCGCACCGATGATTAACACATCATACATGTCAAAGCCTCTTGTTGTACATAATAGAATGACCTAAGGCAGTATAGCACGAACGCCAGAGGCAGTCCAATCCTGAAGGTTCGAAGATTTTACAATTAAATGTTTCAGAAAAGGCTTGCAATTTTAATAATTTTGTAATATATTTGTTCCGCAAGCGGCTAAGCAGTTTTCCGCATACGCAAAGGCCCCTGACAGGAGGATCAAATCATGCGTACTCACTCTTCCATTAAAGGACGTCTGCTGGTGGTTTTTGCCCTGGCGGCCCTGATGATATCCCTGGCGGGATCGGCCATGGCCTCCGCGCTGACCGGCACGGTCAACGCAGACAAGGTCTTTTTCCGGATGCAGCCCAACACCGACAGCGAGTTTTATGCCCGGCTGAGCAAGGGAACCAAGGTGGCGCTGGTCAATACCAAGGGCGAGTTCTACCAGGTGCGCTTTGACGGGAAGACCGGCTACGTGATGAAGAAGTTCGTCACCGTATCCAATGCCACCTTGGGCAAGTTAGAGGCAGCCACCCAGCCCAAGAGCACCAGCAAATATGCCAACACTTCCACCATCCGCGATTTAGGTGATCCGCCCAAGATGCTCAAAATGGGTGCCCGTGGCGTGGACGTGGAGAAGCTCCAACGTGCCTTGCAGCTGAAGAAGGTATATAAGGGCGTTGTAGACGGCGCCTTCGGCAACCAGACCAAGGAAGCCCTGCTGGCCTACCAGCGCGCCAATGGCCTGAAAGCCACCGGCGAGGCGGATTATGCCACCATCAAGAAGCTGTTTGGCAACGTAGCCGAAACCACCGCCGCCAACGACCCGCAGATGAACGGCATACGCTCCATCAACGATATTAAAGTGCCCAACACCACCGACAAGGGAGCCCGCGGGCAGCACGTCAAGGCCTTGCAGCAGGCACTCAAGCTCAAGGGCTTTTACAAGGCAGCCATCGACTCCAGCTACGGCGACAAAACCGTGGAGGCCGTCAAGGCCTTTCAGAAGCGCAGCGGGCTGCAGGCGGACGGCGTGGCAGGTAACGCCACCATCAGAAAGCTGTTTGGCAAGGATGCGGCCAACCACACCATCAAGGCGGAAAGGCTGGACTGGTTCAGGGCCCCCAACACCATCCCCAAGGGCGCCATCTTCAGCGTGAAGGATGTGTCCACCGGGCGGGTGTTTACCGCCAAGCGCTGGAGCGGAGCCAACCACATGGATGCGGAGCCCCTTACGGCCAAGGATTCCAGCGCCATCAAGGATATCTTTGGCGGAGACTGGTCCTGGGCGCGGCGCTCCATTTTGGTGAAGTACAACGGCCATGTGTACGCCGCCTCCATGAACGGCATGCCTCACGGCACCACCACGGTAAACAACAACGGCTTCACGGGCCATTTCTGCGTGCACTTCTACAACAGCAAGACGCACGACACCAACCGGGTGGACGCAACCCACCAGAATGCCGTGGCCCGCGCCATGAACGCCAGCTGGTAACACTATTGCCCCATCTTTTGCCGCCGCAAGGCGGCTTTTTTGTGTGAAAAACTGTTGACAAACCTGCATTCTTGGTTTAGCATGATGCCACATGACAGAAAGGAGTGCGCGCAGATGACCAGGATTCGTCTATTGGTGCCCGGTACCTTGTCCCTGCGCGGCCGCACGCTGGCTTCATAGGCTGATGCCTTTGTATGCTCCGATGCCTTCCGCGCTTCACCGGAAGGCTTTTTAATGCCCGTTTAGGAGAATGACATTTATGACTGCTTCCCGCCTGCTCAAGACCCTGCTGCGACAAAACGCAAGGTATTATATTCTGGCCCTGATATTCACCATCTTCCGCACAATGGCCCAGTTCGCCACCCCGGCCATCCTGGCGGAGCTGATTGACCACCACCTGGGCGATGGGCCGTCCCGCTTCCCGGCACTGCTCAACCGCGGGTTTGACCGGCTGTTCGGCCCCGGCTATCTGGGGCAGAACCTGTGGCTGTTCGGCGTGATGATCGTGCTGATCTCCATCATATCCGGCGTTGCCTTCTACTTTCGCGGCACGCTGACCACCAAGGGCAGCCAGAACGCCGCCCAGCACCTGCGCAACCGCATGTACGACCATATCCAGCACCTGCCCTTTGATTACCATGTGAAGGTGGAGACGGGCGACCTCCTGCAGCGCTGCACGTCGGACATCGACACCATCCGCCGCTTTCTGAGCGACCAGGTGGTATCGCTGTTGTATTCCTTTTTCATGGTCATCATCGCGCTGGCGCTGATGCTGCCCATCAACCCGGGCATCACGCTGCTGAGCCTGAGCATCACGCCTGTGATCTTCCTGTTCTCCATGTATTTCTTCCGCCTGGTGTCCCAATCCTTTCGCAAGTCGGATGAGGCGGAGGCGGTGATGAGCACGGTGCTGCAGGAAAACCTGACCGGCGTGCGCGTGGTGCGCGCCTTTGGCCAGGCGCAAAGCGAGATCGAAAAGTTTGAAGCGGCCAGCCGGGAGCATCGCAAGCGCGGCTTCAAAGTTGCCTCGGTGGAGGCGGTGTACTGGGGCCTGAGCGGCTCGATGGGCAACCTGCAGATCGTCATTTCCATGCTGGTTACCATTTTAGCGGCGCTGCGCGGCACCATCACCATTGGCGACATGGTGCTGCTGACCAGTTACACCAGCATGCTGATGTGGCCCATCCGCCAGCTGGGCCGCGTGCTGACGGATTCGGGCAAAACCCGTGTGGCGCTCAACCGCCTGGTGGAAGTGCTGAACACAAAAACAGAGCCTGAGGAGCCGGATGCCCTCAAGCCGGTGCTGCAAGGGGACATTGTGTTCGACCATGTCACCTTTGGCTATGAGTCCAGCCGCCCGGTGCTGCAGGACGTCAGCTTCACCGTGCAGCCGGGGCAGACGGTGGCCATTCTGGGCCCCACGGGCTCGGGCAAGAGCAGCCTGGTGCACCTGCTGCAAAGGCTGTATGCCCCCCAGGGCGGGCAGATCCGCATCGGCGGCGTGCCGCTGGAAAAGATCGACCGCAACTACCTGCGCCAGCGCGTAGGGCTGGTGCTGCAGGATAGCTTCCTGTACAGCAAAACCATCCGCGAAAACATCGCTATCACCACCGCACAGGCCGACCAGCCGCACATCGACCACGCCGCGCAGATTGCAAGCGCGATTGATTTCATCCAGAAAAGCGAGAAGGGCTATGACACCATGGTGGGCGAGCGGGGCGTCACCCTGTCGGGCGGCCAGAAGCAGCGCATCGCCATCGCCCGCACGCTGATGAAGGACAACGACATCCTCATCTTTGACGATTCGCTGTCAGCCGTTGACACCAGGACCGACGCCCAGATCCGCGACGCGCTGCTGTCGGGCGATCGCCGCACCACCACCTTCATCATCAGCCACCGCATCAGCACTTTGAGCCGGGCGGACCTGATTCTGGTGCTGGAGGATGGCCGCATCACGGCCTCCGGGCAGCATGCCGACCTGATCAAGCAGCCGGGCCTGTACCGGCGCATCTACGAAATACAGGGTGGAAGCGATGCTTCGCCTGCCCGCCACGAGGAGGTGACTGCCTGATGCAGTACGAACTGGACCAACAGGAAGCGCCCCGCAGGCTGAGCCTCAGCCTGTGGAAGCGCGTGCTGCAACTGGCCCGGCCCCACTGGGGCAAGATTGGCCAGTGCATGGTGATGATGATTCTGTTAGGCGTGCTGGAGGCAGCGCAGCCCTTGCTGACGCGCTATGCCATTGACGAAATCGTTGTCAAGGGCAACACGGCCAACCTGGGCTGGTTTATCGGCCTGAGCCTGCTGCTGATGGTGGTGCTTGACTTTGCCGCCGCCTATGGCTTTCTGTACCTGGCGGGCCACATTGAGTGGCATGTCAACTACGACATCCGCACCCGTGGCTTTCGCAAGCTGCAGGAGCTGCCCTTCTCCTACTACGACCGCATGCCGGTGGGCAACCTGCTCACCCGGCTGACCAGCGATACTGCCCAGATCGGCGAGGCGCTGGGCTGGGGCATGCTGGACTTTGTGTGGGCCTCCTTCTACCTGCTGGCCAGCTTCGTCTCCATGTTTCTCATCAACTGGCAGCTGGCGCTGATCGTGCTGGCTTCCATTCCCCCGCTGCTGGCCGTCGCCTTCTTCTTTGAAAAGCGGATGATCGCCAACCACCGTAAGATCCGGCGCGTCAACAGCCAGATCACCGCCGCCTTCAACGAGGGCATCATGGGCGCCAAGACCAGCAAGACGCTGGTGCGCGAGCAGCTTAACAACCAGGAGATGCAGCAGCTGACAGGCGAAATCCGCCGGCGCAGCATCCATGCCTCGGTGCTGTCGTCGCTTTTCTTTCCCCTGGTGACCTTTATCGCCTCCATCGTCACGGCGCTGGTGCTGACCCGCGGCGTGGGCATCACCCTCAGCGGCGCCATGAGCCTGGGCTCTCTGGCCGCCTTTGTTGGGTATGTGGTGGAGTTCTTCCACCCCATTGAAAACATCGCGGGCACGTTTACCGAGTTTCAGCGCCGCCAGGCAGCCGCCGAGCGCGTGCTGACGCTGCTGGATACCCAGCCCGATATTCAGGACAGCGCGGAGGTGGAGGCGCAGTTCGGCGACAACTTCCACCCCAAAAAGGAAAACTGGCCCCCCATTGCAGGGGATGTGCAGTTTCAGGATGTTGGCTTCAAGTACAAGGACGGTGAGGAGGTGCTGCGCCGCTTTGACCTGCATGTGCAGGCCGGCCAGACCATCGCGCTGGTGGGTGCCACCGGCGCCGGCAAGAGCACCATCGTCAACCTGATCTGCCGCTTTTACGAGCCCACACAGGGCAACATCCTCATTGACGGGGTGGACTACCGCCAGCGCAGCCAGCTGTGGCTGCAATCAAACCTGGGCTATGTGTTGCAGGAGCCGCACCTGTTCAGCGGCACCATTGCCGACAACATACGCTACGCGGCCAAGGATGCCAGCGACGAGCAGGTGCGCCGCGCCGCCCAGCTGGTGAACGCGGAAGGCTTTATCATGAAGCTGGAAAAGGGCTACGACACCCAGGTGGGCGAGGGCGGCAACCGCCTGTCCACCGGCGAAAAGCAGCTGATCTCCTTTGCGCGCGCCATCATCCACGACCCGCGCATCTTCGTGCTGGACGAGGCGACCTCTTCGGTGGACACCGAAACCGAGATGATGATCCAGCACGCCATCGAGCGCACGCTGGAGGGACGCACCAGCTTCATCATCGCCCACCGGCTGTCCACCATCCGCAATGCCGACCGCATTCTGGTGATTGAAGACGGGCAGATCAGCGAGTCCGGTACCCATCAGGAGCTGATTGCCGCCCGGGGCCAGTACCACCAGCTGTACACCACCCAGTTTCAGGAGGAGCGTTCCATGGACGAGCTGGGCAGCCGCAGGACACAGCCTGCCACCACCTGATTTTCCTTGAATTCATCCCCCCTTCATGCTACACTTTGGTGACATGCAAGGGGGGGAGTTATGTCAACCTGCGCCTGGGAAGGGTTTTTTTCAAGCGCGCAGCGCAAGCGCTGGCAGGAGGCAATCCCGCGGCGATACAGCTGCCGCAGCTTCAGTGCGCCGGCTGATATGGCCCAAAGGAGCGCGCTGGACTATACGGCGGCCCGCGCCGGGCTGCCGGGCGTGCGCCTGGTGCTGGCTGATTGCGATTTCAACCGGCTCTTTTTCCCCATTCCGTTTGGCCCGCGCATAGAATACGCATCCCAGTATGCGGCAGTCATTTTAAACCCCGATGTGGAGCACGCTGCCCTGCACGCAGGCATCGCCGGTCAGGCCCTGGTGCTGGAAATGACCAGCCTGGGCCTGGGCAGCTGCTGGGTGTCGGGCAACTTCCGCCGCTCGGCGGTGGATATCCCCCTCACAGGCCGGGAAAAGGTAGCCGCCGTCATCCCCTATGGCCACCCCGCCCCGAACATCCCCACGGACCGAAAGCGCAAGCCGCTTAAAGACCTGTGCCTGGACGACCCGGCGGATTGGCCCAACTGGGCCTTTCAGGCGGCGGAGGCCGCGCGGCAGGCGCCCTCGGCCATCAACACGCAGCCCTGGCGCTTCTCCTTCTCGGGCAACACGCTGCGGCTGTCCGGCCGCGGCTTTGGCGGCCTTAACTATGGCATCGCCGTGCTGCACATGGTGTGCGCCATGGGCGACGCCCCGCACCGCTGGCGCTGGAGCGCCGATGGCAAGGGCCTATTGATTAACCTCAAGGATGAACATGACATTATTTGATTACAACAATACCGCCAACCAGCCGCTGGCCGACCGCATGCGCCCCCGCAACCTGGACGAGTTCATCGGGCAGGAGCACATCGTTGGCCCCGGCAAGCTGCTGCGCCGCGCCATATTGGCTGACAAGCTGACCAGCAGCATCTTCTATGGCCCGCCCGGCTGCGGCAAGACATCGCTCGCCTACGTCATCGCGCAGATGACCAAGGCCGCCTTTGTGCGCATGAACGCCGTTACCTCCGGCGTGGCCGAGGTGCGCGAGGTGCTCAAGGAGGCCGATGACCGCCGCAAAATGTACGGCAAGGCCACCTACCTGTTGCTGGATGAATGCCACCGGTGGAATAAGGCGCAGTCCGACAGCATTCTCCCCGCCATTGAGGAAGGGCTTATCCGCTTCATCGGCTCCACCACCGAAAACCCCATGATCGCCATGACGCCCGCCATCGTCAGCCGCTGCCGCCTGTTTGCCTTTGAGCCGCTGAGCGATCAGGATGTGCGCACGGCGCTGGAGCGCGCCATCGTTGACGAGCAAAACGGCGTTGGCCAGATGCATGTGCGGGTGGATGAAGACGCGCTCAACCATTGGGTGCAAACGGCAGGCGGGGACATCCGCATGGCGCTCAACGCGCTGGAGCTGGCCACGCTGAGCACGCCCACCCAGGGCGGCGAAATCCGCATCACGCTGGAGATCGCCGAGGACAGCATACAAAAGCCCGTCATCAAGGTGGACGATTCCCTGTATTACGACATGCTGTCCGCCTTTTGCAAGTCTTTGCGCGGCTCGGATGCCGATGCGGCGCTGCTGTGGTTCTCCCGGCTGCTGTATGCCGGGGCCGACCCGCGGCTGATTGCCCGCCGGCTGATTGCCCACGCCAGCGAGGACGTGGGGCTGGCCAACCCGAATGCCATGCTGCAGGCCGTAGCCGCGGCACAGGCGCTGGAGTTTGTTGGGCTGCCGGAGGCACGGCTGTCCCTCAGCCAGGCCATCATCGCCATCTGCGAGAGCCCCAAGAGCAACAGCGTGGTGATGGCCATGATAGAGGCCAAGGCCGATGCCGAAAAGGGCAACCTGGGCGCCGTGCCCGAGCACCTGCGCGACGCGCATTACGCAGGGCATCAGCGCATCAACGATACCTCGGGCTACCTGTACCCCCATGACTTTCCGGGCCACTGGGTCAAGCAGACCTACATGCCCGAAGGGTTTGAGGATACCGTATATTACCGGCCGGGCAGCCTGGGCTTTGAAGGCGGGCTGCGCCGCAGCAAGGACGAACATGGACCGAAGTGACGAAATCCTGCGCTACCTGAAAAGCCTGGATATCCCCTATGTGCTCTACGAACACGAGCCCAAGGAGACCATTGAGGCCTGCCAGACCATCCAGGGGGTGGACTGGTCGCAGGCTGCCATGTGCAAAAATGTGTTCCTGACCAACCGGCAGGAAAGCGCCTTCTACCTGGTGCTGCTGCGGCATGACCGTGCCTTCCGCACGGCGGTGGTCAGCAAGCTGTTGGGGGTGTCGCGCCTCAGCTTTGCCCGCAGTGAGCTGCTGCCCGATATGCTGGGGCTGGCCGCGGGCGCGGTCAGCCCGCTGGGCCTGATATTTGACGATAGCCACCGCATCACGCTGGGGGTGGACAGCGAACTGGCCGCCTTTCCCCGCCTGCTGTTTCACCCGGGGGTCAACCACCGCAGCGTCGAGCTGAGCGCCGATGATTTCTTTCACCGCTTTCTGCCGGCCTGCGGACACATCCCGCAGATGCTGAACATCAACCAAGAGTAAGGAGCACCATGGCCTTTCATTTTTTTGCCTACCTGTCCCGGATGCGCTTTATCTCCCGCTGGGGGCTGATGCGCAACACACTGCCCGAAAACGACATGGAACACGCCATGCAGTGCGCCATGATCGCCCATGCGCTGGCGCTGATCGGCAACAGGCGTCACCAGCGCAACTACAACGCCGAGCACGTGATGGCGCTGGCGCTGTACCACGACGCCAGCGAGGTGATCACCGGGGACCTGCCCACCCCCGTCAAGCACAACAACCCCGCCATCAAGGCCGAGTATCGGAAAATCGAAGCCGTGGCCGCCAGGCGGCTGCTGACCATGCTGCCGGAGGACCTCACCCCGGACTATGAGCCCCTGATTACGCCGGACACCAAATCCCCCGAGTGGCGGCTGGTCAAGGCGGCCGACCGCCTGTGCGCCTATATCAAGTGCCTGGAGGAGCTGAAGGCCGGCAACCGGGAGTTTCGCGAGGCACAGACGGGCATCGAAGCCAGCATCCACGCCATTGACCTGCCCGAGGTGCAGGACTTTATGCAGGAGTTTGTTCCCGGCTTCTCCATGACGCTGGACCAGATATCCCGCTAAATAATAAAGCCGCCCAGAGGGGCGGCATGGGTTTTGCGGGTATCTGCTGTCATAGCTCCGCCTGCTTGTCCTCGTTCATCAGGCGCTTAAGCTCGTACATGAAGGTGGGGATGTCGGTGAACTGGCGGTACACCGACGCGAAGCGGATGTAGGCCACCTCGTCCAGCTTGCGCAGAGCCTCCATCACCATTTCGCCGATCTGTTGGGTGGTAATCTCCTGCTGCATGCTGTTGTAGGCAAACTGCTCCACCGAGGTGACGATCTGGTCGATCTCCTTGGCGGCCACGGGGCGCTTGTGGCAGGCATGGATGATGCCGGCGCGGATCTTGCCGGAGTCGAACAGTTCGCGCGTCTGATCCTTCTTGATGACCAGCAGCTGAACGGTTTCCACCTTTTCATAGGTGGTGAAGCGGCGGCCGCAGCTGATGCACTCGCGGCGGCGGCGGATGCTGGCCCCGTCGTCCGTGGGACGCGAATCGACGACGCGGCTGTCCTCCGAATTGCAAAACTGGCACTTCATGGCGAATCTTATCCTTACGTTTTTTTGATTGATGGCGCATTATAACCCATTGGCATATACCTTGTCCAACAGAAAGGAGCAAACAAATGGAAAAAGGAAACAAACTGCATGTCTACACGGGCGACGGAAAGGGCAAAACCACTGCCTCCATGGGCCTGGCCCTGCGGATGCTGGGGTACGGCAAGCCGGTGCTGGTGGTCCAGTTCATGAAGCAGCCCAACTCGGGCGAGCTCAAAGCCCTGCAACAGCTGCCCGGTGCCCACATCCATGAGGGCGCTGTGATGAACCGCTTCACCTTCCAGATGGATGAGGAGGAGCTGCAGCGCACCAAGCAGGAGCAGACCGCCGAGGTAAACCGCATCATCGCGGAAATCCAGCGCATACAGCCCGCGCTGACGGTGCTGGACGAGCTGGCCGTGGCCACCGCCCACTACCTGGTGCCCCAGGAGGATGCCATGCGGCTGATTGACGAGGCGCTCAAAACCGGTGAGGTCGTCGTCACAGGCCGCGGTGCCTCCGAAGCGTTGATGGACAAGGCAGACTATGTCAGTATTATCCAGGCCAGGAAACATCCCTTTGATGAGGGGCTGCCCGCGCGCAAGGGCATTGAGTGGTAAGGATTCAGGGCATCAGGCTGAAGGGCTGCGTGCGCGTGCTGTAGGCCTCGCCCCCGATAAAGGCCGACACCTCAATCACATACTGGCCGGAAGGCGCCTGAGTGCCCTGCCGGTCTTTGCCTGTCCAGTAATACAGGCTGCCCCCGTCCGGCAGATGCTGGGGGCGCGTGGGACGGCCCTGGGCCAGCTCCTGCACGATATTGCCCTGCTGATCCAGCACCCGCACCACCGGCCGCAGTGGGAACCGATGGCGCACATAGATGGGCATCTCCTGCCCCATGTGCGGCGAAAAGGCGGGCAGCGCCGCCTGTGCCAGCAGGCCCGGGTCGCCCTGCGCCGGCTCCACCATCAGCAGCGCCTGGGCATGCGGGGTGGCGCTGTCCTCATTGACCGTGGTGACAAACAACAGGGCGTAGCCGTAGGTATCAGCACCGTGCAGGGTGACCCGCAGGCTTTTTTCCTTGCGGCCGGGCCTGCTTTCCCCATCCGGCTCGCCGCCATCGGCGATCACCTGGGGGGCAGCAAAGCGCCAGCTGTCCTCCTGCTGGTAGATCAGCTGATAGGCCACGCGCGCCCTGCGGTTGAGGGTGTAGGAAAAGTCCAGCATGGGCATGTCCGCCGAAAAGGCGCTGTCGCTCAGCACGAGGTGGCTGATGACAGCAGGCGCCGGCCCCGGCTGGCCGGGCTCGTATTGCAGCACCGCGGTCTGATCATCCCTGGGGTATACCTGCGGGGTGGACACACCATAGTTGCTGAGCAAAAAGGCGTAGACCTCGCCCAGTGTTACCGTGCCGTCCCGGTTGCTATCCGCAGCAAAGCGGCCGGTGGCAGAGATGCCCTGCAACAAGCTGTCTGCAAAGTAGCTGCCGCCCCGGTAGCTGCCCTGCCCGGTGGACCAAAAGTAGCTGGGCTCGCTGCCGCCCGATGCCGCCAGCACCCGGTAATCCTTGCCGGTAAACAGCGACCGCAGGCCGTCCCCCGGCATGCCCCGGTCGATCAGGGCGCCGGCGTTGCAGGTATCAATGATCAAAATTTTAAGCCCGGGCACGCCTTCCAGCGCTTCAAACAACTCGGCCGCAGTCAGTGCATAGTCCGTCTGGCCGTCGCTGAGCACCATGGCAAAGCGCATGGGTGCCCAACTATGCTCATACAGGCCGTGGGTGGTGATATAAAACAGCGATGTATCTTTGGGGCCCGCGCCGTGGAAGCTGCTGTGCACCAGATGGCGAAAGCTGTCCGCGCTGTGCCGTTCATTAAGGCTGATGCGGATGCTCGCATAGCCGCGGCTGTCGCGGCGCAGTGCCGCCGCCAGGCGGTACAGGTTGTCCCTGGCAGCGGGCTCGGTATTCGGGTGGCCCTCAAAGCGGTCGGCCCCCACCAACAGCGCGCGCAGCCGGGGAGCCGGCTCCTGGGCATTGGCAATAGGAACTGCCAGAAGGACAAGCAGCAGGGCAGCCAGGGCAACCGCCAGCCTGCGCATGCACCAGCCCCCTTCCCTGCAATTTCCGGCACCATTTGGGGAAAGAATAACACAGGCAGGCTGAAATATCAATATTTCATGAATCATTATTACGATATTGTTACAATATTTTATCCGAAGTATCAAAAAAATAGTGCTTGAAATAATTGTGGAAGCATAGTAAAATACCTTGATTTTCACTTGACTTCAAAACGAATAGGTGATATAGTCTACGATTGCATCGGTATCGCAAGATGCGGGGCATTTGTATGCGTTTTCACTGTTTTGATTATGCGTCGTGTCAGCATCTCACAGCCGGGCAGCATTGGAGGGGTGATAGCTTTTATGGTGCACGAAGTCCACATGGGAAAGCTGCGTACGCGCATGAGCTTCTCTCGCATCGACGAGGTCCTGGACATGCCCAACCTGATAGAGGTTCAAAAGAACTCCTATCGGAAGTTCCTGGAAGAAGATTTCCGGGAAGTGCTGGCGGACGTTTCGCCGATTACGGACTACAGCGAGAATCTAATCCTCGAGTTCGTTGACTACTCTCTGGACAAGACGCCAAAGAACACTGTGGAGCGCTGCAAGGAGCGCGACCTGACCTATGCGGCACCGTTGAAGGTGTTCGTCCGACTCAAAAACAAGGAAACCGGCGAGATCAAGGAAACAGACGTCTTCATGGGCGACTTTCCGCTGATGACCGAGCACGGCACCTTCATCATCAATGGGGCCGAGCGCGTCATTGTCAGCCAACTCGTCCGTTCCCCCGGCTGCTACTACACCATGCAGATTGACAAGGCCGGCAAGGAGCTGTTTTCCGCCCAGGTGATCCCCAACCGCGGCGCCTGGATTGAGTACGAGACCGACTCCAACGACTGCCTGTGGGTGCGCATCGACCGCGCCCGCAAGCTGCCCATCACCGTTATTTTGCGCGCCCTGGGCTATGGCACCGACCAGCAGCTGATTGACCTGCTGGGCGAGGATGAGCGCCTGATGGCGACCATCAGTCGCAGCGATGCCAACATTCGCTCCCAGACGGACGCGCTGCTTGAGATTTACCGTAGGCAGAAGCCGGGCGAGCCCCCCACGGAGGAGGGTGCCCGCATTTTGCTGCACAACCTGTTCTTTGACCCCAAGCGCTACGACCTGATGCGCGTGGGCCGCTATAAATACAACAAAAAGCTGGGCGTCTCTGCCCGCATTGCCGACCAGGTGGCCGCAGGCGACATTGTGGACGAAAGCACCGGCGAGGTGCTGGTCAAGGCCGGCCAGGTGATCAGCCGCGACAAGGCGCTGGCCATCCAGAACGCCGGCATCAACGCTGTCAACATCCAGGTAGGCGACCATGTGCACAAGGTGGTCGGCAACAACTTTGCCGATGCCAGCGATTACCTGCCCTTTGACCCCAAGGAGGCGGGCATCCTGGAAATGGTGCACCTGCCCACCTTGCTGCAGCTGATTGACGGCGTGCCCGAGGAGTCGCTCAAGCGCCTGGTCAGCGAGAACGCCTCGCTGCTGGTGCCCAAGCACGTCATCATCGACGACATCGTGGCCACCATCAGCTACCTGCTGGGCCTGCCCTACGGCGTGGGCCATGTGGACGACATTGACCACCTGGGCAACCGCCGCCTGCGCAGCGTGGGCGAGCTGCTGCAAAACCAGATCCGCATCGGCATGTCGCGCCTGGAGCGCGTGGTGCGCGAGCGCATGGCCATTCAGGATGCCAACGACGTCAAGCCGGGCGATCTGATCAACATCCGGCCGGTATCCGCCGCGGTCAAGGAGTTCTTCGGCTCCTCCCAGCTGAGCCAGTTCATGGACCAGCCCAACCCGCTGGCCGAGCTGACGCACAAGCGCCGCCTGTCGGCCCTGGGCCCCGGCGGCCTCAACCGTGACCGCGCGGGCATGGAGGTGCGCGACGTTCACTACAGCCACTACGGCCGCATCTGCCCCATCGAGACGCCTGAAGGCCCCAACATCGGCCTGATCGGCTCGCTGGCCACCTACGCCCGCATCAATGAATACGGCTTCATCGAGGCCACCTACCGCCGGGTAGACCCCAAGACCCACCGGGTGACCAACGACATCGTCTACCTGACGGCGGACGAGGAGGACAACTACAACGTTGCCCAGGCGATGGAGCCCCTTAACCCGGACGGCAGCTTTGTCAACGACAGGGTGACCTGCCGCTGGCGCGAGGACGTCATCAGCGTGCCGCGCGACCGTGTGGACTTTGTGGACGTGTCGCCCAAGCAGTTGGTCTCGGTGGCGACGGCCATGATCCCCTTCCTGGAGAACGACGACGCCAACCGCGCGCTGATGGGCTCCAACATGCAGCGCCAGGCTGTTCCCTTGCTCACCCCCGAGGCGCCCGTTATCGGCACCGGCATGGAGCACAAGGCCGCCCACGACTCGGGCGTGGTGCTGCTGAGCAAGCACACCGGCACGGTGGAGAACGTCTCCGCCGATGAAATCACCATCCGCGACGGCAAGGGCGAGCTGTACCGCTACCGCCTGACCAAGTTCGCCCGCTCCAACCAGTCCACCTGCATCAACCAACGGCCCCGCGTGAGCGTGGGCGACCATGTGGATGCCGGCGACCTGCTGGCCGACGGCCCCAGCACCGACCTGGGCGAGATAGCCCTGGGCCGCAACGTGCTGATCGGGTTTATGACTTGGGAAGGCTATAACTACGAAGACGCCATCCTGATCTCTGAAAAGCTGGTCAAGGAGGACAAATACACCTCCATCCATATTGAAGAGTATGAGTCCGAGGCCCGCGAAACCAAGCTGGGCCCGGAGGAAATCACTCGGGATATCCCCAACGTGGGCGAGGACGCCCTCAAGGACCTGGATGAGTTTGGCGTGGTGCGCATCGGCGCTGAAGTGCGTGCCGGCGATATTCTGGTAGGCAAGGTGACGCCCAAGGGCGAAACCGAGCTGACCGCTGAAGAGCGCTTGCTGCGCGCCATCTTTGGTGAAAAGGCCCGTGAGGTGCGCGACACCTCACTCAAGGTGCCCCACGGCGAAGGCGGCATTGTGGTGGATGTCAAGGTGTTCACCCGCGAAAACAAGGACGAGCTGTCCCCCGGTGTCAACCAGATGGTGCGCGTGTACATCGCGCAGAAGCGCAAGATCTCTGTCGGCGACAAGATGGCCGGCCGCCACGGCAACAAGGGCGTGGTCAGCCGCATTCTGCCCGAGGAGGACATGCCCTTCCTGCCGGACGGCACGCCACTTGACATCGTGCTGAACCCCATGGGCGTGCCCTCGCGCATGAACCTGGGCCAGGTGCTCGAGGTTCACCTTGGCATGGCTGCCAGGGCGCTGGGCTGGCATATCGCCACCCCGGTGTTTGACGGCGCCTCCGAAAAAGACATCGAAAAGTGCCTGCTGCAGGCCGGCTACAATGCGGATGGCAAGTCCATCCTCTATGATGGCCGCACGGGCGACGCGTTTGAAAACAAGGTGACGGTGGGCTACATGTACTTCCTGAAGCTTCACCATCTGGTGGACGACAAGATGCATGCCCGCTCCACCGGCCCGTACTCCCTCGTCACGCAGCAGCCCCTGGGCGGCAAGGCCCAGTTCGGCGGCCAGCGCTTTGGCGAGATGGAGGTCTGGGCGCTGGAGGCCTACGGCGCAGCCAACACCCTGCAGGAAATCCTCACCGTCAAGTCGGACGATGTGGTGGGCCGCGTAAAGGCCTACGAAGCCATCGTCAAGGGCAAGTCCATCCCCACCCCCGGCATCCCTGAGAGCTTCAAGGTGCTGATCAAGGAGCTGCAGGCCCTTAGCCTCGACATCAAGGTATGGGGCGAGGACAGCCAGGAGATCATCATCCGCGAGATCGAGGAAGAGGAAGCCCCGGTGGTCACCCTGCGGCGCGATGAGGCAGCAGGCGCTGTGCCCGCCGTGCATGAGGAGCTGGAGGACATCGACCTGGACGACCTGAGCCTGGGCGATGAAGAATTGTCTCTGGCCGACGAGGTGGATGACAGTCGCAGCCTCAACGAGGATGAGGAAGACGATGACGACGACCTCACCCTGGACTTTGATGACGATGACATTGAGTAAAGCCCGACAGGAGGAGCTATATGTTTGAACTGACGAATCTGGAATCCATCCAAGTCGGCATGGCCTCCCCGGAGGAGATCCTTCAGTGGTCCTTCGGCGAGGTAACCAAACCCGAAACCATCAACTACCGCACCCTCAAGCCCGAACGCGGCGGCCTGTTCTGCGAAAAGATCTTTGGCCCGGTGAAGGATTGGGAATGCAGCTGCGGAAAATATAAGCGCATCAAGTACCGCGACAAGGAAAAGATCTGCGACAAGTGCGGCGTGCAGGTAACCCGCGCCAAGGTGCGCCGCGAGCGCATGGGCCACATCCAGCTGGCCGCCCCTGTGAGCCACATCTGGTACTTCAAGGGCATCCCCAGCCGCATGGGCATGCTGCTGGACATCTCCCCCCGCAACCTGGAAAAGGTGCTCTACTTTGCCAGCTACATCGTGATTGATCCCGGCAACACCGACTTCACCAAGGTGGAGCGCAACGCCCTGATCTCCGACGCTGCCTATCGCCAGATCATGCAGAAGGACCCGTCCGAGCGCGGCAACTTCCGCGCGGGCATCGGCGCCGAGGCGGTCAAAACCCTGCTCAGGGAGCTGGATCTGGATCAGCTCAGCGCCGACCTGAAGGCCGAGATTGCCATTCTGGTCGAAAAGGAAAAGGACAAGGAGACCGAGGGCCAGAAGCGTTCCCACGCCATCAAGCGCCTGGAGGTCATCGAAGCCTTCCGCACCAGCAACAACCGCCCCGAGTGGATGATTCTGGACGTGCTGCCCGTCATTCCCCCGGACCTGCGCCCCATGGTGCAGCTGGACGGCGGACGCTTTGCCACCAGCGACCTCAATGACCTGTACCGCCGCGTGCTCAACCGCAACAACCGCCTCAAGCGCATGCTGGAGATGGGCACGCCCGATATCATCGTGCGCAACGAGAAGCGCATGCTGCAGGAGGCCGTGGACGCCCTGATCGACAACGGCCGCCGCGGCCGTGCCGTGACCGGCCCGGGCAACCGCCCGCTCAAATCCCTGTCCGACCTGCTGCGGGGCAAGCAGGGCCGCTTCCGCCAGAACCTGCTGGGCAAGCGCGTGGACTATTCCGGCCGCTCGGTCATCGTGGTTGGCCCGGAGCTCAAGCTGCACCAGTGCGGCCTGCCCAAGGAGATGGCGCTGGAGCTGTTTAAGCCCTTTGTGATGGAGCGCCTGGTCAAGCTTGGCATCAGCAACAACGTCAAGTCCGCCAAGCGTGCCGTGGAAAAGGTGCGCCCCGAGGTATGGGATATCCTTGAAAATGTCATCAAGGAGCACCCGGTGCTGCTCAACCGCGCGCCCACGCTGCACCGCCTGGGCATCCAGGCCTTTGAGCCGGTGCTGGTAGAGGGCAAGGCAATCAAGCTGCATCCCCTGGTATGTACCGCCTACAACGCCGACTTTGACGGCGACCAGATGGCCGTGCACGTGCCGCTGTCCGTGGAGGCGCAGGCCGAGGCCCGCTTCCTGATGCTGGCAGCCAACAACATCATGAAGCCCCAGGACGGCAAGCCCGTCATTTCCCCCGCGCAGGACATGGTCATCGGCTGCCACTACCTGACGGTACAGGATGACGATGCCAAGGGCGCCGGGCGGGTGTTCTCCTCCAAGGATGAGGCCGAGCTGGCCTACTTCAACGGGGAAATCACGCTGCAAAGCCCCATCAAGGTGCGCATGACGCGCAGCTTTGAGGGCGAAACCGCGCGCCGTCTGGTGGATTGCACGCTGGGGCGCCTGATATTCAACGAAGTTATCCCGCAGGACCTGGGCTTCCAGCCCCGCGAGAGCCTGGATGACATGTTCCTGCTGGAGATCGACCACGAGGTGGTCAAGAAGGACCTGGGCAAAATCGTGGACAACTGCTTCCACGTGCACGGCGTCAACATCTGCGCCAAGGTGCTGGACGATATCAAGCACCTGGGCTACGCCTACTCCACCCGCGGCGCCATCACGGTGTCCATTGCGGACATCATTGTGCCCCCCGAAAAGGGCGAGTGGCTGGCCGAGGCTGACGAAGAGGTCAGCAAGATTGAAGCCAAGTACCGCCGCGGCCTGATGAGCGAGGATGAGCGCTACAAGGCGGTTATCAATGTGTGGACAGACACCACCAACCGCCTCAAGGGCAAGGTGATGGGCGTGCTGGACAGCAAGAACCCCATCTACATGATGACCAACTCGGGCGCCCGCGGCTCGGTGGGCCAGGTGGCCCAGCTGGCCGGCATGCGCGGCCTGATGGCCTCGCCCTCGGGCAAGACCATTGAGCTGCCCATCCGCGCCAACTTCCGCGAGGGGCTCAACGTGCTGGAGTTCTTCATGTCCTCCCACGGAAGCCGTAAATCCCTGGCTGATACCGCGCTGCGCACGGCCGACTCGGGCTACCTGACCCGCCGCCTGGTGGACGTATCCCAGGAGGTCATCGTGCGTGAGGCCGACTGCTTTGAAAGCCGCGGCGAAAAGGTGCGCGGTATCACCGTGGAGCCCATCAGCGAGATTGAGCCGCTGGAGGACCGCATCACCGGCCGCGTATCGGCTGAGGATGTCGTGCACCCCATCACGGGCGAAATCATCTGCCACATCAACGATTCCATCGACAGCAAGCTGGCGCGCAAAATCTCCGAAGCCGGCGTGACTAAGATGCAGGTGCGTAGCGTGCTGACCTGCCGCTGCCAGACGGGCGTATGCTCGCGCTGCTATGGCAGCAACCTGGCCCATGGCGGCGACGTGGACATCGGCGAGGCGGTGGGCATCATCGCCGCGCAGTCCATCGGCGAGCCCGGCACCCAGCTGACGATGCGTAACTTCCACACCGGCGGCGTGGCCACGGCGGTGGACATCACCCAGGGCCTGCCCCGCGTTGAAGAGCTGTTTGAGGCGCGCAAGCCCAAGATCGAGGCCACCCTGGCCGAGATCAACGGCACCGTCAGCATGGGCACCTCCAAGAAGCGCCGGGAGATCATCGTCACCTCCGACGATGACCCCACTGAAAAGAAGACCTACCTGATCCACTACGGCGCGCGCCTGAAGGTGGAGGAGGGCGATCACGTCAACGCCGGCGACGAGCTGATTGACGGCTCCATCAACCCCCACCACCTGCTGCGCATCCTGGGCATCAAGGCCGTGCAGGAATACCTGCTGCGCGAGGTGCTGAGCGTGTACCACTCCCAGGGCGTGGGCATTGCCGACAAGCACATCGAGGTGATCATCCGCCAGATGCTGCGCAAGGTGCGCGTGGAGGATGCCGCCGATACCGACCTGCTGCCCGGCAGCCTGGTGGATATCTTCCGCTTTGAGCAGGCCAACGAGGCCACCCTCAAGGAAGGCGGCCGCCCGGCGGTAGCCAAGCGCGTATTGCTGGGCATCACCAAGGCCTCCCTGGCCACCGAGAGCTTCCTGTCCGCCGCCTCCTTCCAGGAGACCACGCGCGTGCTGACCGAGGCCGCCATCAAGGGCAAGATCGACCCCTTGGAGGGCCTGAAGGAGAACGTGATCATCGGCAAGCTGATCCCCGCCGGCACGGGCCTGAAGCGCTACAAAAACATCGAGCTGCAGGAAACTTTCTAATATTGAACCAATTGCTACATGGGGCGCGGACCGCAAAAGTCCGCGCCTCTTTGCGCGGTTCCCTTGACAGGACAATCCGTTGCTCTTATAATCAGGTCGTAAGGGTTATTCCTGAGGTGTTTGCCAGTTCTCTGTTTTTACCCACATTTTCTACAACGGGGTCCTGGTCAGGGGTTGGATGCCACGCCTCCGTGGAAACACGCCAGAGGACGGCAAAAGGCTGTTGCGGGACGCCGGCCTGCTTAACATAGCGGGTGAAAAAATAGAGGGCAGCGGCACTTTGGGGTAGCCCGGTTGAAACAAACAGGTGGGATGCAGCGCGTCTCACCTTTGTTGTTGAAAGGCGAAGCATGAACACCGAACTACTGCCCATCACTACAGACAGCCTGCGCCGGGCGGGGGCGCTGATACAGGAGGGCCAGCTGGTTGCCTTCCCCACCGAGACCGTATACGGCCTGGGCGGCAATGCCCTGGATGAGCAGGCTGTGCTCAACATCTTCCGGGCCAAGGAGCGCCCGGTGGACAACCCGCTCATCGTGCATATCGCCAGCAGAGAGCAGGCCTTTCCCCTGTGCCGCTGGACCGATCTGGCGGATACGCTGGCCGATGCCTTCTGGCCGGGGCCGTTGACGCTGCTGCTGCCGCGCACAGCGCTGGTGCCCGATGTGGTGACGGCTGGCCTGTCCACGGTGGCGCTGCGCCTGCCAGACCACGAGGGGGCGCTGGCCTTTCTGGCCTCGTGCGGCCGTCCCGTTGCCGCGCCCAGCGCCAACCGCTCCGGCCGCCCCAGCCCCACCACCGCGCAGCATGTTCTGGAGGACATGGCGGGCCGCATACCGCTGATATTGGATGGCGGCATCAGCCAGGTGGGCCTGGAATCCACGGTGCTTGATCTGTCAGGCGAGCACCCCACGGTGCTGCGGCCAGGTGCCGTAACACCCGAGCAGATTGCCATGGTGGCCGGCAGCTGCGAGGTGGCAGACAGCGTGATGCGTCCGTTGCAGGCAGACGAGCGCGCTCCATCCCCCGGCATGCGGCACCGCCACTATGCCCCTCAGGGCCGTTTGACGCTGGTGCAGGGCCATCCGGACGCCGTCGCGCGGGAGATTGGCCGCCTGTATGATGCCCAGCCGGGCGCCCGCATTTTGGCCATGCACAGCCACCTTGCGCTTTATGGCGACCGCCCGGTGAGCGACCTGGGCCTGGACGCGGCGGACGCGGCCCATCGGCTGTTTTACCTGCTGCGCAGCTTTGACGCCCAGGGGGTGCCCCGCATCTTCAGCGAAACGTTGCCGCCCACCGGCCTTGGGCTGGCGGTGATGAACCGCCTGGCCCGCGCGGCGGAGTTTGATATCATCAAGGTATAATCAGAAAATGACAACAGCGCCACAGAAAAGGGCGCTGTTTTATGTTGCGTACTTCTACGGACGGGCAGCTTCCCCCATGAGGGCCAGCACCTCGCCCGTCAGGGCGGAGTACACCCCGTGGCGCTGTTCGGCCAGCAGCGACGCCTTGCCCAGCCACAGGGCACCGGTGCGCGCCGCATCATAGGCTGCCATCCCCTGCGCCATCAGCCCGGCCACAATGCCCGCCAGCGCATCGCCGCTACCGCCCTTGGCCAGCACCGGTGAGCCCACGGTATTCAGGCCCTGGCGCTCGCCATCGGTGATCATACTGCAATGGCTTTTGAGCAGGCTGACCCCGCCGTAGCGGGCATGCAGGGCGCGACCCGCGGCCAGCATATCCCCTGCTACCTGCTCTGGCGTTTGATCCAATAGGCGGGCTGCCTCCCCCACATGGGGGGTGATGACCGTGCGGCTGCCCAGGCGCATGGGGTGCTGCGCCAACAGGTTCAGGGCATCAGCATCCAGCACAGCGGGCTGGCCGGCATCATACAGCCGCGACAGGCCCTGCCACACACCCGGCCCCTTGCCCAGGCCGCAGCCGGCCAGCAGCACATCATGGCGCGGCGGCGCGTCCAGCGCCTGCGCCAGCGGCAGGCAGGTGGCGTTTGGCGCCAGCACCTGCAGCACCGGGATGATGCGCTCGTCACAGGCAATGGTAACCAGCCCGGCCCCCGCGCGTAGGCAGCCCAGCGCAGCCATGGCGGCGGCACCGGCCATGCCCAGGCTGCCGCAATACAGCAGCACGCGCCCGTTGGAGCCCTTGTGGGCCGCCCGCGGCCTGACTGGCAATTGGGTGGCCAGGTCGCCTTCCTCCAGCGCTTCAAACGCCTGCATGTCAGGCGGGTCCATCAGGCCGATGTTGGCCACGGTCAGTGCCCCCAGGGCCTCCTGATCGGCAGCCAGGCAGTGCCCTGTCTTTAAGCGGTGGAAGGTGATGGTGCGCTGCGCGCGGACCGTCACGCCCAGGCTGCGACCGGTCAGCGCATCCATGCCGGAGGGGATGTCCACCGCAAGCACCGGCACGCCCAGCGCGTTGATCTGATGTACAAGGGCGGCTGCCCGCCCCTCCAGCGGCCGGTTGAGGCCGATGCCAAACAGCGCATCCACAGCGGCATCCGCATGGATATGGGGCGGCAAGTCCTCATGGACAGGCAGCCCCATCTGCTTTGCCCGATGCAGGTTGGTGCCTGCATCCGGTGTGCTGGGTTCATCCATCAGCACAATATGCGCCTGCCCGCCCTGAAGCGCAAACAGCCTGGCTGCTGCCAGGCCGTCACCGCCGTTGTTGCCGGCGCCACAGAAAAACACAACAGTTTTGCCCGCGGCCCCGCCCAGCATGTGCACCAGGGCGTCGGCCACCGCCCGGGAGGCGCGCTCCATCAGGTCCAGGCTGAGTACACCGGCATCAAAGGCCGCCTGCTCAACCCGGCGCATCTGCTCGGGCGTGATGATATGCCGCATGGTTATTCCCCCTCCAGGATGCACACGGCCGCGGCCATGCCGCCATCATGGCTGATGCTCAGGTGGGCCTGCTGTGCCCCCAGCGCCTGCATGCGGGTCAAAGCCAGGCCGCGCGGCACATACCGCGGCTGCCCGGAGAGCAGGTGCTCGATCACAATGTCCCGGGTGGGCACCCCCTCAAAGCCGGTGCCCAGCGCCTTGACAAAGGCCTCCTTGGCCGCAAAACAGGCCGCCATGGAGGCCGCGGCACCCGGCCCGCGGGACAGGATATAGGCCTGCTCCGCCTCATCAAAATATCGGGGCAGAAAACGCCCCTGTGCCAGATGCCCGGCCATGCGCTCCACCGCGCACAGGTCCAGCCCAATGCCCCGGATCATGGCCTGGCGTAGTGGATGGCGTTAGCGATGGCGCGCGCTGTCACCTCGGCCGCCGCGGCGCACAGCTTGACAAAGTTGACCTCCACATCCATGCGCTCGGTGGCCAGGGCGAACATGGTGTCGCCGTCCATCTGCGTGTGCACCGGGCGGATGGCGCGGGCCAGCCCGTCATGGGCTACATCAGCCAGGCGGTTGGCCTGGGCGCTGGTCAGCTTGCAGTCCACCGCCACCACCCCGATGGTGGTGTTGCTGCCGGGGGCGGGAATCCTGATCTGCTGCGGGGCGGGCGCAAAGCCATACAGCATGCCCTCCGACGGCACGCGGGTGCCATCGGGCATCACGGCGCAGGCCAGGCACTCGCCCGTCTGCGGGTCGTACACATCACCCATGGCGTTGACCGCCACCACGGCCCCCACCGTAACCCCCTCGGCCAGCGTGATGGAGGCAGAGCCTACCCCGCCCGCCTGAGGGATACCCGAGGTGACCAGCTTGCCCACCGTGGCGCCGCTACCGGCGCCCACACGCCCCTGCTCCATGCCCTTGGCGGCGGCGGTCGCAGCGGCGCGGCCCATGGCCGCGTCCGGGTAGATGTTGGGCTCGCCCTCCAGCAGGTCAAACAGCACGGCAGCAGGGACAATGGGCACACGCGCGCTGCCCATGGCGATGCCTACATCGGCCTGGGCCAGAAAGCGCATCACGCCATCGGCCGCGGCCAGGCCAAAGGCACTGCCGCCGGCCAGCACAACGGCATGCGCGCGGTCCACCAGGTTGCCGGGGCGCAGCACGTCGGTCTCCCGGGTGCCGGGGGCCGCGCCGCGCACCGACACACCGCCCACCGCGCCATCCTTGGGCGTCAGCACAACGGTGACGCCGGTGCGCGCCTTGTCATTTTGTACCTGTCCGACACGTATGCCGTGTACCTTGGTGATGTCGCCGGGATAGATGTGAGCCATGGGAATCCTCCTTCCGCGCTTATGCGATGCGCTCTAGCCAGGCCAGCAGATCGGCCATCACCTGGGCGCTGTTGGTCTCGTTGAACAGTTCATGCCGGGCACCGGGATAGATGTGTTCGGCAACATCGTGCAGGCCGGCCGCCCTCAGCTGACCGGCCACTGTGCGAGGGCCCGCTGCGTCCGCCCCACCCACCGGGTCCTGCTGGCCTGAGAGAAACAGCACCGGCAGCTCCGCCGGAATGCTGCGCAGCCGCTCGGTCTGCGTCAGCAGCCTGAGGCCGCGAAACAGCTCGCGGTAGCCGCTGCCTGTAAACACAAAGCCGCACAAGGGGTCCGCTACATAGCGGTCCACCTGCTGCTCATCGCGGCTGAGCCAGTCAAAGCGCGTGCGCGCCGGCGCAAAGGGCTTGTTATTGGCCGCGAAGGCCAACCTGTCGATCAACGGCGCAGGTTTGCGCTTGCCGCCCAGGGCGCACACCAGCCGGGACAGCATCAGCCCCTGACGCACCTTGGCCGGCGGTATCCAGGCGGTGCCGCTGAGCACCAGGCCGTCCAGCTGCTGATGCCCAAACTGCACGGCATATTCGCGCGCGACAAAGCTGCCCATGCTGTGGCCCAAAATGATGTGCTTGCTGTCCGGCCAGCGCTGCGTCAAGACCGTGTGCACGGTGCTGACGTCATACACCAGCCGCTGCCAGCCGTTGTAATCCCCCAGATAGCCCAGCCGGTCAGCGGGCGTCTGCGGCCCGTGACCGATCTGATCCCAGCCTGCTACGACAAAGCCGTGCTGGGCCAGATACTCCGCCATCGGCTCATAGCGGGCGTAGTGTTCGGCCATGCCGTGGATGATCTGCACCACGGCGCGCGGCTTGCCCTTGGGCTCGTGGAGCACCAGCTGCTTGATCTCCCGGCCGGCGGAAGAAAAGGCGATGGTGTTCATGGTGACGGACTCGTTCACGGCTGATACAGCCCGATCTTTTTGTACAGCTTGCGCAGCGTGCGCTGGGCAAGGACGCTGGCGCGCCCGGCATTTTCCTTGAGCACGTCTGCCAGGTAGGCCTTGTCCTTCATCAGGCGAGCAAACTCATCCTGCACGGGCTTGAGCTGCTCGATAACCGCCTCGGCCGTGCGCTCCTTGAGCACGCCGTAGCCCCGCCCCGCCAGCTCGTCCACCAGCGCGTCGATGCCGGTACCGCTGGTGGCCGACAGGATACTCAGCAGGTTGCTCACACCGGGCTGGTTGTCCGGGTCAAAGCGAATGTCGGCCAGCGAGTCGGTCACCGCGCGCTTGAACTTGCGGCGGATCACATCGGGCGAATCCAGGATGGCCACAAAGCTGTCCTCCTCATCCGACTTGCTCATCTTGCGCTCGGGCTCGGTCAGGCTCATGATCTTGGCGGTGGTCTTGGGGATATAGGGCTCGGGCACACGGAATACATCGCCATATAGGCCGTTGATGCGCAGGGCGATGTCGCGGGTAATCTCCAGATGCTGCTTCTGGTCGGCGCCCACGGGCACCAGGTCCGTCTGGTACAGCAGAATATCCGCCGCCATCAGCGCCGGGTAGGTAAACAGGCCGGCGTTGATGTTGTCCTTGTGGCGGCTCGACTTGTCCTTGAACTGGGTCATGCGGCTGAGCTCGCCCATATAGGTATAGCAGTTCAGCACCCAGGCCAATTCCGCGTGCTCGGGCACATGGCTCTGGCAGTAGATGATGCTCTGCTTGGGGTCCAGCCCGCAGGCGATGTACAGCGCGGCCAATTCCATGGTCTGCCGGCGCAGGTCGGCCGGCAGGTTGCGGATGGTCAGCGCGTGCAGATCGACCACACAAAACAGGCAGTCATAATCCTTTTCCAGCAGCACAAAGTTGCGGATGGCGCCGATGTAGTTGCCCAATTGGATCCGGCCGGAGGGCTGAATGCCAGAATACAGCACCTGGCGGCGCACATTGTTATCAGTCATAGCGGTTCATCCTTTATCTGTTATAGGCCCATTTCCTGCTTAACTCGGGCAAAGGCTTCAACGGCAAGGTCCAGATCCTGCCGGCTGTGGCCGGCGCTTACCTGGGTGCGGATGCGCGCCTTGCCTTGGGGCACCACGGGGTAGGAGAAGGATACCACATATACGCCCTTTTGCAGCATGCGCTCGGCAAATTCTTTGGCTACATGGGCATCGTAGAGCATCACGGGCACGATGGGGTGCTCGCCTGACAACACGTCAAAGCCCAGGGTGCCCAGCTTCTGGCGGAAGTAGGCGGTGTTTTCGTGCACCCGGTCGCGCAGCGCGGTGCTCTCCTCCAATAGGTCCAAGGTTTTCAGGGTAGCGGCGCAGATGGCCGGCGCCAGCGTATTGCTGAACAGGTAGGGGCGCGAGCGCTGGCGCAGCAGATCCACAATGGGCTGGCGCGCGGCAGTCACGCCGCCCGATGCCCCGCCCATGGCCTTGCCAAAGGTGGTGGTGATGATATCTACCCTGCCCATCACGCCGCAGGCCTCGTGCGTGCCGCGGCCGTTTGCGCCCATAAAGCCGGTGGCATGGCTGTCATCCACCATGACCAGCGCATCATAGCGCTCGGCCAGGTCGCAGATCTCGCCCAACTTGGCGATGTAGCCGTCCATAGAAAACACGCCGTCAGTCACAATCAGGCGGATGCGGGCATCAGCGGCCTCCTTGAGCCGGGTCTCCAGCTCGGCCATATCGCTGTTGCGGTAGCGCATGCGCTGCGCCTTGCACAGGCGCACGCCGTCGATGATGGAGGCGTGGTTAAGCTCGTCGGAGATCACCACGTCCTCCTCCCCTAACAGCGTTTCAAACAGGCCGCCGTTGGCGTCAAAGCAGGAGGAGTACAGGATGGCGTCATCCATGCCCAGGAAGTGGGCAATGCGCTGCTCCAGCTCCTTGTGGATGGCCTGCGTACCGCAAATGAAGCGCACGCTGGACAGGCCAAAGCCCCACTGGTCGTAGCTGGCGCGGGCAGCGTCTATCAGCCGCCGGTCGCCGGCCAGGCCCAGGTAGTTGTTGGCGCACAGGTTGAGCACGCCATCCACCGCCGTGGTGTTGATTTTAGCACTCTGCGGGGTGGTAATGACCCGCTCTTCCTTCCAGGTGCCTGCCTGACGGATGTCATTCAATGTATTGTTGAAAATGTCCAACGCCTTGCTGCTCATGCCTTTTTCCCCCAATCCAGGATGATCTTGCCCGAGTTGCCTGTGCCCATGATATCAAAGGCCTGCTGAAACTCGCTGTAATGGAAGCGGTGGGTGATCAGGCCGCGCAGGTCAAGGCCCGATTCCACCATGGCGGACATCTTGTACCAGGTCTCATACATCCTGCGGCCGTAGATGCCCTGCATGCCCAGGCCCTTTAAGATGATCTTGTCCATATCCAATTGCGCTGTCTTGCCAAACAGGCCCAGCAGGGCCACCTTGCCGCCGTTTCGCATGCTGGTGATCATCTGATCGAGTGCTGAGGGGGCGCCGGACATCTCCATCCCCACGTCAAACCCCTCCACCATGCGGCCATCCTTCATGGCCTGTGCCAGATCGTCCCGCGTGACATTGACCGCGGCGGTGGCACCCAGCTTGCGCGCCAGGTTCAGCCGATAGTCGTTGATATCGGTGATGATGACATTGCGGGCGCCCGTGTGCCGGCAGATGGCCGCCGCCATGATGCCGATGGGCCCGGCGCCGGTGATGAGGATGTCCTCGCCCACCAGGTCAAACATCAGGGCCGTATGCGTCGCGTTGCCCAGGGCGTCAAAAAAGGAGACGATCTCCTCATCCAGGTCCGGGTTGATGGGGATGCAGTTGGAGGCGGGGATGCACAGATACTCGGCAAAGGCCCCGTCGCGGTTGACGCCCACGCCCTTTGTTTCGTGGCACCACTGGCCGTTGCCCGCGCGGCAGTTGCGGCAGTGGCCGCAGACGATGTGCCCCTCGCCGGACACCCGCTGGCCGATGTGGAAGCTCTTGACAGCGCTGCCCATTTCGGCGATCTCGCCCACGTATTCGTGGCCGATCACCCGCTGCGGCTCCACATGCTTCTGGCTCCATCCGTCCCAGTTGTAGATGTGCAAATCCGTCCCGCAGATGGCGGTCTTGCGGATCTTGATGAGCACCTCATCCTCCCGGGGCACGGGCTTGGGCACCTGCACCAACTCCAATCCCGGGGCTGCTTTGGTTTTTGCCAGGGCATCCATCATCATATGCTGTTCCTTTCCCGCCGTCAGCTCAGGGCGTCAGCAGGCGCTCCAACTGCTGCGGCGTATACACATACTCAGCGACCTCCTGATCGCTGCGAAATACGCCGGGCTGCAAATAAAACACGGCATCGCCCTGCTCATTTGCGTAAAAATGTTCCTCAGGATAAAACCCGTCAGACAGCGTGTCCAGGCTCATGTCCGCAAGCCAGGGGCTGTCCCCCTGCGCCAACTCGGCCTCAATCTGCCGCCAGACATCTTGCAGCACCGCCTCGCCCAGCTGCTGGGAGCTCTCCCCCACCTGCACCAGGCCGCGCAGCGTCAGGCTGTCCCCGGCGTACTCGCCGGAGGCGGCAAACACCACCGAGCTGACCGTGTTCACCTCCGTGCCCTCCACCGTCTGCGTGCGGTGCAGCAGGGCACTGAAAAAATCATCCGAGTTGCAGGTTACGCGCCACTGCTCGCTCACGCGGTTGCCGCCCTTGCCCGCCATGATGGGGTCCGCTGCGTACATGGGCAGCACCAGGTTGGCCATTTCGTTGAGCGCCAGATCAAAATAATGGTTGATGGCTTCGCTGACCGCGTCCTCCCCCGAGAGCATGGGGTAAAGGTATTGGTAGTGGTAGGTCCACGCCTGCTCATCGGGAAACCAGGCTTCGCCCTCCATCCAGGTGACGGGCAGTTCCGCCTGTGCGGCCGGTATCAACAGCCATATTAGGCACAGCAGCAGGCTGATCCGCTGCCGCCCCTGCCGCCCTGTGCTCCTCTTCATAGGCCGCTCAGCCCTTGAGCGCGCGCAGGTAGGATGCCGCGGAGATGGCCGCGATATTGCCCTCGCCCACCGCCTTGGGGGCCTGCAGGGGGGCGCCCAGGATATCGCCGGCGGCAAATACGCCGGGCACGCTGGTCATCAGGTCCTTGTCCACGATGATGGCGCCCTTTTCTGCCTGTACCTCGGGCAAAAGCTGCGTCATGGCCACAGCAGGGCGCAGCACAAAGGCACCATCGGCCCGGTGCCGGCCCGCGTTGGTGGTGAGCAGCATCTCCTGCCCGTCCTGCTCAAAGGACAGCGGCTTCTCCTTGATCAGCTCAATGCCCTCGGCCAGCCCGGCAGTATTGTGCGGCTTTTCGATGAAATAGCTTACCCGGCCCAGCTCGGACAGGTAGTTGGCCTCCTCCACGGCTTCCTCGCCGCCGGCCACCACCAGCATGTGCTTGCCGCGGTAGAACATGCCGTCGCATGTGGCGCAGTAGCTCACCCCCTGGCCCAGCAGCTCCTCCTCGCCGGGCAGCGGGTTGACCCGGGAGGTACCCAGCGCCAGAATGATGGCCCCTGCCTCGTACAGGTCGTTCCCGGCCAGCACGGAAAAGCTATTGCCCATGGGCAGCACCTTTTGCACAAGCTGGCGCTTAAACTCGGCCCCCAGCGCCTCGGCCTGCCCGCGCAGCACCTTGAGCATATCGGGCCCGTTCACCTCGGGCAGCCCGGGGTAGTTGTCAATGCGGCGTGCCTTGCCCAGCGCGCCATCCCCGGCATAGAGCACCAGCACATTCAGGTTGCGCTGGCGCGCGGTCATGGCGGCCGAGCACCCGGCGCAGCCGCCGCCGATGATAATCAGATCAATCAATGGGTTGGCCCTCCTCCTGTGGCACGCGGCCGGCTTCCACCCACTCGATGCGGCGGTCCTGCACGCTGAGCACGCGGAAATGATAGCCGTTATAGTCAATTTCGGGCTGGCTGCCCTCGTCGGGGATGGTGCCCAGCTGGCTTAAGATCATGCCGCCGATGGTATCGTACTCCTCTTCGATGGGCAGGTCTGCGCCCGCCGCCTCGTTGAAGGCCTCGATCTCCACGCTGCCGGCCAGCTTGAAGCATCCCTCGCCCAGGTCTACAATATCCTGCTGCACCTGGGGGTCGTACTCGTCGTAGATGTTGCCGACGATCTCCTCCAGCAGATCCTCCATGGTGATCAGGCCGCTGGTGCCGCCGTACTCATCCACCACGATGGCCATGTGAAACTTGTTGAGCTGCATATCCCGAAACAGCGCATCCGTGCGCACCGATTCGGGCACAAAGCGCGCCTGGCGGATAATCTCCCGCAGGGGCTTGGGGTGCTCGCGCAGGCGGTTGAGCAGAAAATCCCGCGTGGACAGGGTGCCGATGATGTCGTCCAGGTCCTCCTCATACACGGGGAAGCGGGACAGCCCGGTGCTTTCGATCATGCGGGTGATTTCCTGCCAGGTGTCATCCACCCAGACTGCCCACATGTCCGTGCGGTGGGTCATGGAGTCAGCCGCCGTGAGGTTGTTAAACTCGAACACGTTCTCGATCATGTCGCGTTCGGTCTCCTCAATGGCGCCCTTTTCCTCGCCCACATCGACCAGCAGGCGGATCTCGTCCTCCGTGAGGCGCTCAATCTCCTCATCGGGATCGATGCCCATCAGGCGCAAAATGGCATTGCATGTAAGCACCGCCAGCCGCGCCAGAGGCAGGAAAACCGTGTTAGCAAAGTTGGCCAGCCAGTGCAGCCGGCGGGCCGTCACCTCGGCCTGGCGGTTGGCCAGGTTTCGGGGCAGCAGCGTACCCAGCGCCAGCAATAAAAACGTATGAACCACCAGCACCAGCAGGATGGCAACCCAGGCAAGCGCAACGGGAGACAGCCAGGGCCATGTGTTCCATCCAGCAAAGGCAGTGCCCAGCGGCAGCGCAATCCCCCAGATGGCAAGCCCTGCGGACAAAAAGCCCACGAACACCAAGCAGGCACGAAGGCCCGAGGGCGTATCCGTCAGCTTTTGCGCGAAGCGGATCAGCTGATCCGACTTCGTGTCCTCCAGATCGGACTGCCTGCGCAGCTTGTTTTTGTTCAGCGTTCTGGCCGCGGTCTCAGCCGCAGTCAACAAGGCGTAGAGCAGATACATCAGCAGTAAAATCACCAGCGTCCAACCCAGAGGGTCTGCGTCCATTCGTTCTAACTCCCCTTTCCTCTGGTCAGTATACCATAAACTCAGGGGGTTTTCCTACGCGGGACGCGGGAATCGGATGATTTTCCTGTGCAATCCCCGCGCATTTGATGTATAATGGCACCCGAGCTGTTTTTCACAGGATGCGGCTGCCCATCAGACGGAAAGGGATGCGCCATGTTTGGATATGTTGTTGCCAACCTGGATAAGCTGACGCCCCAGCAGCGGGGGCTGTATCAGGCCGCCTACTGCGGCCTGTGCGTCACGCTGGGCAATCAGCATGGCCTCAGCTGCCGGCTGACGCTGACCTATGACATGGCGTTCCTCATTATCCTGCTGTCCTCCCTGGCGGATGAGGAGCCGGCCTACAGCCAGATGCGCTGCGCCGTGCACCCCCTCAAAAAGCGCAGCGTGTTTGTGAGCCAATGTACGCCCTATGCCGCGGATATGAACCTCATGTTGGCTCACGCCAAATCCCTGGATGACTGGGCGGACGACCGCAAGCTGCTGTCCCTCTCCCAGGCCAAGGTGTTTGAGCGCGCCGCGCAGGCCGCACGGACGCGCCACCCCCGGCAGGGCGAGACCATCGATCAATGCCTGCGCGACCTGTCAGCCATGGAAAAGGAAGGCGAGGTCAACCCCGACCTGCCCGCCAACGCCTTTGGCCGGCTACTGGGCGAGATCTTTGTGCACGACGAAAAAGACAGCCAGGCAGACGCGCTACGCGACTTCGGCTTCGCGCTGGGGCGGTTTATCTACCTGATGGACGCGGTGATGGACCTGAAGGAGGATATCCGCAAAGAGCGGTATAACCCGCTGGTGCTGATCCCAACAGAGCGGCACGAGGCGCTGCTGCACCTGCAGATGGCCCAATGCGCCGCCTGCTACGACCGGCTGAAGGTGCCGCGCAACGGCGATCTGATTGAAAACATACTTTATTCGGGCGTGTGGACCAAGTACAGCGCCCGCCACAGAAAGGAGGCGCCCACCCCATGAGAGACCCGTATGAGGTGCTGGGCGTTCCCCGCAGCGCCACCCAGCAGGAGGTTACGGCCGCCTATCGCAAGCTGGCCAAGAAATTTCACCCCGACCTCAACCCGGGCGATAAAAGCGCCCAGACCAAGATGAGCGAGGTCAATGTCGCCTACGAGGAGATCAAGTCCGGCCGCGCCGGCTACACCGATTATTCCAAGCCTAACGCCGGCAGGCCCGGCGGCAACCCCTACCAGGGCTATGGGCGCTACGGCGGCTATGGCGGGTACAACCCGTTTGAGGAGTTTTTCCGCGGCGCCTACCGCACACAGCAGACCCAGCAGCATCAGCGGCAGGGCGACCAGTTTGACCCGGTGCGCCAGTACATCAACGCCATGCGCTACAGTGAAGCGTTGTATGCCCTCAGCCAGATCAACCAGCGCAGCGGGCAGTGGTACTACCTGAGCGCCATTGCCAACTACGGCAGCGGCAACACCGTCACCGCCATGCAGCATATCGACCAGGCCATCCAGATGGAGCCTGGCAATGTCGAGTACCAGAACATCCGCCAGCAGATCATGGCCGGCTCCTCCACCTATACCACGCGCAGCCAGGGCTTTGGCATCCCCAACTTCGGCGTCAGCCCGCTGTGCCTGGGCCTGTGCTTCGCCCGCATGTGCTGCGGCTGCTAAGTTATCAATGACCGATTGAAAGGAAGATCCCCTATGAACAACTGGCGGTATAAGCTATCGGCATTCATGCAGGGGCGCTACGGCCCGGACCCGCTGTACAAGGCGCTGTTGGTGGTATATCTGGTGCTGCTCGTGCTCAACATGTTTGTGCGCTCGCCCATCATCATGTACCTGGCCTTTGTGCCGCTGGCATTCGGCTTTTACAGGGTATTTTCCAAGCAGCTGGCCAAGCGCGCCGCGGAAAACCGCCGGTACCTGGTGCTGCGCGACGGCGTGCGCAAGAAGGTGATGCAGACCGTCAACCGCTTCAAGGAGCGCAACACCCATCGCTACCGCGCCTGCCCCAACTGCCGCACCACGCTGCGGCTGCAAAAGAAAATAGGCACCATGACAGTGAACTGCCCCAAGTGCCATACCACCTTTCAGGTGACAATTAAGCGGTAAAAATCAGTTTGTAATGATCTGGTCAGCAAGGAGGGCTTTGAGGCTCTCCTTGTTTTCATCCGGGCGAAGCGCGCGCAGGCCTACCACCAGGCGCTCGCTGTCCTCCTTGCCATGGCAGGTGATCATGGTGAGCATACGGTCGTTGGGGCCCACCTCCACCGGCAAGGTGAAGGCGGAGAAGCGGCGCAGGCCCTCCACATAGCCGGCCTGATCCTGCGGGCTGCCAAAGCGGGGCACAATCATGGACAGGTAGCGCGGGCTGGCCGGGTCGATGGATACAACAGATACCGCGTAGGGCACGTAGACCTGGCTGTCATACAGCGTGCTGAACTGGAAAAATGGAGCATCCAGCAGCACATGCCGCTCCAACAGGCGGGCCAGCTTGCCGAACATGGTGCCGTTTTTCATGTTGTGCCCGTGGAGGATCAGGTTCTGATCCTGGGGCAAAATGCTGTTGTCCGCATCGATGAACACGGTGCCGGCCATGTTGTCGCGGCCGTAGAAATCGCGGTATACATAGTAGCTGTTGTCGCGCTTGACCACGGGGTAATCGACATCGCTGAAGGCGTCGGATTTCAGCCAGCCGGCCATGTCGTTGTTCCTTCGGAAGAAGGATAAAAACTCCGGCAGCATGGCGGTGCTGGCAGAGGGCAGCGGATAGGGCGTGGCACTCGGAGGGGGCGGATCTGCCTGGGCTACGGCGGCTGCAACAGGCGCAGGCTCGGCTGTGGGGGTCTCGGTCGCCTCCACCACAGGGGCGTCCGTGGCCACAGCCTCCCTTTGGGCGCGCAGCTCCTCCTGCACCCGGCGGGTGGCCCGGCCCTGCACAAGGTAGTTAATGGTGAGGGCTACGGCGGCAACCATCAGCACACCGGCGGCCGCCAGCAGCAGCCGCTGCAACGGCGTGCTCTCGCGGAATATCGTTCGCCTTCTTGGCCTGTACCTGCGCCCTCTGGACATCAGCCATTCACTCCCCCATTCTTGCTGCGCTTATTATATATCGGCATGGACAGAAACGCAATTGTTGAAATAAGTGCATTTCCTTTCGCGCGGCCTGTTGCAAGTTCAGCAGAAAAACTGTATAATCAACTCGGTATTTATTTTAATGTTCGTGTTTTGGAGGATCATTGATGCAGGCGCTCATCGAGGCAATCCGCAGCCAGGGGCATGGGGTAGGCAGCCAGATCGTGAAGGTCGACAGTTTCCTCAACCACCGGCTGGACACCGGGCTGCTGTACGAAATGGGCAAGGCCTTTGCCCTGCGCTATGCCGACGAACACCCTGACCTGGTGCTGACGGTGGAGGCCTCGGGCATCGCGCTGGCGCTGGCCACGGCCCACGCGCTGGGCGATATTCCGGTGGTGTTTGCCAAAAAATCCGCCGCGGCCAACCAGAGCGGGGACATGGCCGAGGAAAAAATCTTCAGCTTCACCCGCGGGCAGGAGTGCGTCATCCGGGTTGACCTGCGCTATATCCCCGCCGGCAGCAAGGTGCTGATCGTGGATGACTTCCTGGCCAACGGCGAGGCCCTGCGCGGGCTGATCGCCATCCTCAAGCGGGCCGGCGCGCACCTGATCGGCGTGGGCATCGCGATTGAAAAAGGCTTCCAGCCCGGCGGGCAGGCACTCCGCGCCCAGGGCATCCCCCTACTGTCTCTGGCGGTGATCGAGGAAATCCGTGATGGGCACATCCGCTTCCGCGACACCGATCAGCATTAAATCGTCTGGAGGAAAGTATGACTAAAAGAGCGTGGTCCATCATCCTGACCCTGGTGCTTACCCTGGCCCTGCTGCCCGCCATGGCCGAAACCGCGTCGGCCTTCCCGCCCGTTGCCGTGGAGGATGTCAAGGTTGGCGCCGTGTTTATCGGCCCCAAGGATGACGGCTTCACCGGCGCCCACTACAACGGCATCGAAAGCATGAAGACCACGCTGGGGCTGACCGACGAGCAGATCCTCTACAAGTTCAACGTGCAGGAGAACTCCGAGTGCGAAAACGCGCTGCGCGAGCTGATTGACGCCGGCTGCAACATCATCTTCGGCAACTCCTGGGGCTATATGGACTACATGGCCGAGCTGGCCGATGAGTACCCTGAGATCATCTTCTCCCACTGCTCGGGCTACAAGAGCAATGGTGTCAACTTCAACAACTACTTCGGCCGCATCTACCAGGCCCGCTACCTGGCCGGCATCGCCGCAGGCTTCAAAACCACCACCAACAAGATCGGCTTTGTGGCTGCCTGGCCGGACAATGCCGAGGTCAACGGCGGCATCAACGCCTTTGCGCTGGGCATCCAGTCCGTCAACCCGGAGGCCGTTGTGTACGTAAAGTACATTAACTCCTGGGGCGACCCCACGCTTGAAAAGCAGACCGCCGAGGCCCTGCTGTCGCTGGATTGCGACGTAATCGGCCAGCATGTGGACAGCGCCATGGCCCAGATTGCCGCCGAGGAAGCCGGCAAGTTTGGCTGCGGCTACAACACCGACATGACCGTCGAGGCCCCCAACGCCCACCTGACCGCCCCCATCTGGCAGTGGGGCGCCGTGTACACCGACCAGGTGAAGCGCCTCATCGAGGGCACCTGGACGCCTGAAAACTATTACTGGGGCCTGGAAGAGGACCTGGTCGGCCTGTCCCCCCTGTCCGCCAATGTGGCGCCCGGCACCGCCGAAAAGATCGAGGAAGCCAAGGCAAAGATCCTGTCCGGCGAGTGGGACGTGTTCTACGGCCCCCTCTTCTCCAACACCGGCGAGCAGGTGCTGGCTGAGGGCGAGAGCCTGGCAGTGGGCGATATCGTCAGCGGCCTGATGACCAACCTGCTGGTCAAGGGCGTGGAAGTAAAATAATCATCAGCTATCCGGGGCTGCCGTATTTTCCGGCAGCCCCTTTCCATATCTTGCTTTTTCACGCCGTCTTCTGCATAATCGACGCATCAACCTGACGACCGAAAGGACGCCTTCATGACAGAGCCAACCACCGCCATCTCCCTGCGCGGGCTGACCAAGGCCTTCGGCCCGGTCGTTGCCAACGACCGGATTGACCTGGATGTGCACCGGGGCGAGATTCTGGCCCTGCTGGGAGAAAACGGCTCGGGCAAGACCACGCTGATGAACATGCTGTCGGGCATCTACCAGCCGGATGCTGGCAGCATTTTGATTCACGGCAAGCCCGTCAGCATCCGCTCGCCCAAGGATGCCATCGACCTGGGCATCGGCATGATTCATCAGCACTTCAAGCTGGTGGACCTGTTCTCTGCCCGGGAGAACATATTGCTGGGCCAAGGCGCCAAGGGCGGCCTGTCCCCCGACCAGGTGTGCGCCAGGCTGGGGCTGAAGGTGGACTTGGATAAAAAAGTCTACAACATGTCTGTGTCTGAAAAGCAGACCGTGGAAATCCTCAAGGTGCTCACCCGGGGTGCGGACGTGCTGATTCTGGATGAACCCACCGCCGTGCTGACGCCCCAGGAGATTGAGGCGCTGTTTGACATCCTGCGCGTCATGAAGCAGGAGGGCCGCGCCATCGTCATCATCACCCATAAGCTGGAGGAGGTGATGGACATCTCCGACCGTGTGGCGGTGCTGCACAAGGGCAAAAATGTGGGCGCCATCGACACCGCGCAGGCCGATCGCTTTGTGCTGACCGAGATGATGGTAGGCCGCCGGGTGGACCTGGACATCCAGCGCGTGCCCGCCCGCGTGGGCGATACCATTCTGGATGTGCACCAGCTGTGCGTCACCGGCAGCGATGGGCATCAGGAGCTGCAAAACGTCAGCTTCACCCTGCGCGCGGGCGAGATCCTGGGCATTGCCGGCGTGGCCGGCTCCGGCCAGAAGGCGCTGTGCGAGGCCATCGCCGGCCTGCAGGAGGTATCGGGCGGCAGCATTTTGCTGGACGGCAAGCGCATCGACGGCCTCAGCCCGCGGGAGATTATTCAGCGCGGCGTGTCCCTGGCCTTCATCCCTGAGGACCGCCTGGGCATGGGGCTGGTGGGCAGCATGAACATCCCCGACAACCTGCTGCTCAAAAGCTACCGCGATCAGGACGGCGCCTTCCTCAGCCGCAAGGAGGCGCGCGAGCAGGCCCGCGAGATGGTGCAGCGGCTGGACATCGCCACGCCCAATTTGACCATCCCGGTGCGCAAGCTGTCCGGCGGCAATGTACAAAAGGTGCTGCTGGGGCGGGAGATCAACCTGTCTCCCCGCGTGCTGATCACGGCCTATCCGGTGCGCGGGCTGGACATCGGCGCCAGCATGCGCATCTATGACATGCTTAATGAGCAAAAGCAAAAGGGTGTGGGCGTGCTGTTTATCGGCGAGGACCTGGACGTGCTGCTCAGCCTGTGCGACCGCATCGCCGTGCTGTCCTCCGGCCGGGTCAGAGCCATAGTGGACAGCCGGTTTGCCACCAAGCAGCTGCTGGGCATGAAGATGACCGGGCTGACCACCGACAAGGAGGATGCCTATGCCTGAGCGCGCAACGCTGATCGACCGCCTGCATGTGGTGCAGCGGGGCGAGCTGACGCCCGCCCGCACCTGGGCCTACCGGCTGCTTGCGGTATTGGGCGCCCTGGTGACGGGCGGCCTGCTGCTGCTGTTTCTGGGGCTCAACCCCTTTAGCGTATATGCCACCATGCTGCGCGGCGCGCTGGGCAGCGCCGGCATGCAAAAGGAGACCATCAAGCTGATGATCCCGCTGTGCCTGGCTACGCTGGGCGTGGCGCTGGCATTCAAGATGCGCTTCTGGAACATCGGCGGCGAGGGGCAGATATGCGCCGGCGCCATCGCGGCCAGCTACTTTGCATACTTTCACAACGGCCTGCCCAGCTGGCTGCTGCTGATTGTGATGGCGGTGGCCGCCATTTTGGCCGGCGGGCTGTGGGGGCTGATCCCCGCCTATTTCAAGACCCGCTTTGGCACCAACGAAACGCTGTTTACGCTGATGCTCAACTACATCGTGATGTACTTCATCACCTACCTGCGCGAGGGGCCCTGGCGCAACCCGGAGGGCGGCTTTGCCGCCATGCCCCGCTTTACCAAGCAGGCGCGCCTGCCGGAGGTGCCCATCCCCGGCGTGGGCAATGTGCACATCGGCTGGATCGTGATGCTGGTGATGGTGGTCGCCCTGTTTATCTACCTGCGCCACACCAAGCAGGGCTATGAGCTGACCGTGGTGGGCGAAAACGAAATGACCGCCCGCTATGCCGGCATGCCGGTCAAGAAAATTGTAATGCGCACCATGTTCATCAGCGCCGGCATCTGCGGCCTGGTGGGCATGCTGCAGGTATCCGGCCCCGACCGCCAGCTGACCGATGCCGTGGCCAACGGCCGTGGCTTTACGGCGGTATCGGTGGCCTGGCTGGCCCGGCTGTCGCCCGGCGGCATCCTCATCGTATCGTTCCTCTTCAGCGTGCTGCAAAAGGGATGCAGCATGATGCAGACCGAGTACCGCATCCCGGCCTCCATGTCGGATATTTTGCAGGGCGTCATTCTGTTCTTTGTGCTGGGCAGCGAGTTCTTCATCCGCTACCGCATCGCCCTGAGGAAGGAGGCCCGCGCATGAGCTTCTTTGACCAGTTAATCGCCTTTCTGTACGCCGCCATCCTGGCCAGCGTGCCGCTGCTGTATGGCACCCTGGGCGAGATATTGATCGAAAAGAGCGGCAACCTCAACCTGGGCGTGGAAGGCATGATGTACCTGGGGGCAATCACGGGCTTTCTGGCGGCCTTCCTGATGGAAAGCGCTCTGATGGCGCTGTTGTTCGCCTTTCTGGCCGGCATGGCGGGGGCGGCATTGTATGCCTTTATCACGGTCACGCTCAAGGCCAACCAGAACGTGACCGGCCTCACCCTCACCATCTTTGGCACGGGGGTGGCCAACTTTATCGGCGAGACGCTCAAGGAGAACTACCCCGCCGGCACGGTGGTGGTGGCCGATCATGTCAAGCGGGCGCTATTGCCGCTCAACATGGGCGCGCTGAGCGACATCCCTGTGGCGGGCAGGCTGCTGTTCAGCCACTCCATCCTGACCTACCTGGTGGTGCTGATCGCCATCGGCATGAGCCTGTACCTCAACCGCACGCGCCACGGCCTCAACCTGCGCTCAGTCGGCGAAAACCCGGCCGCCGCCGACGCCGTGGGCATCAACGTAAGCCGGTACAAGTACATCCACATCCTGCTGGGCGGGGGCATATGCGGCCTGGGCGGCGCCTATATCTCGCTGGTGACAGCGGTGGGCAACTGGCAGCCCAACATCGTGGGCGGCCAGGGGTGGATCGCGCTCGCGCTGGTCATCTTCTCCTCCTGGAGCCCGCTGCGCGCGGTGCTGGGGGCGCTGATCTTTGGCGCCCTGAGCGTGCTGCGCCTCTATATCCCCAAGGAGGTCATCGACATCCCGGGCGCCATCTTCTCCATGCTGCCGTTTGTGGTTACCTGCCTGGTGCTGGTGATCTCCTCCATCCGCATGCGGCGGGAGAACCAGCAGCCCGCCGGCTGCGGCATCAACTACTTCCGGGAGGAGCGCTGAGATGCATCCGCTGCTGGAGGCAATTGACGCGCTGATGGAGGTAATCGCCCCGCTGGTGGCCATCGACGGCCCCTGCGCCGGCGGCAAGAGCACGCTGGCCGCCCGCCTCAAGGAACTGTATCCTGAGGCCGCCGTGTATCACATGGACGATTTCTTTTTGCAGCCGGCCATGCGTACGCCCGAGCGCCTGGCCGAGCCCGGCGGCAATGTGGACAGGGAGCGCTTCTTGCAGGAGGTGCTGCTGCCACTCACCCAGGGCGCCCCTTTCACCTACCACGCCTACGACTGCCAGCGGGACACCCTGACGCCGATCACAGCCGGGCGCGCGCCGCTGAACATCATCGAGGGCGCCTACAGCCTGCACCCCGATCTGCGCGATTATTACGACCTGAAGGTCTTTCTGGACGTGCCGCCCGATGAGCAGATTAAGCGCATTCTGGTGCGCAACGGCGAGCGCATGGCCCAGCGCTTCATCCGGGAGTGGATCCCGATGGAGAACGCCTACTTTGACGCATTAGGCGTCCGCGAGGCTGCGGATATGGTGCTGGGCAGCAGCCAATAGCCTGCAACACGCAAAAGGCGCGCCCCTGGCAGGGACGCGCCTATTGCTATGGCAACCGTTATTTCGTTATCGCCTGTTGCAAGAAACCCGCGATCGCCGTCAGGGCCTGCGTGCCGAAGCGGGCATCGTTGTGGCTGCCGGCCACCTCCAGGTAGGTGGCGTTGGGGTATTCCTTGGCCAGGCGCTGCGCCTGCTGCACGGGGATCATGCGATCGTTCGTGGCGCCGATGATAAGCGCCTTGGCCTGGGTGTCCTTGGCGTACAGGTTGTTCTGGTACTTGTTGCGCACCAGGAACTCCAAAAAGCTGGGCAGCAGGTTGGCCTCCATCACACCGTTGATCAACTCCCGCCCGTCGTAGAACGGCGCCATCAGGATCAGGCCGGCGGGCTCCTTTTCAGCTGCCAGGCGCGCGGCCGTGCCCGAGCCCAGGCTCCACCCCGCCAGCACGATGCGCTGCGGGTCTACATCGGGCCGGGCGGCCATGTAATCCCATGCCGCCAGGGCCATGCGGTAGATGCTCTCCTCCCCCGGGCTGCCCTGGCTCTGCCCGTAGCCGGGGTTGTCGATCATCAGCACATTGTAGCCACTGAATACCTGGCCTGCCTGGCTGTTGCCGGCGATGCTGCCCAGCGAGCTGGCGGCAAACTCGCCATTGCCGCCAAAGTAGATCACCAGCCCGGCGCGCTCAGGGGCGTTCTTCCACAGCCAGCCGTGGTATTTTTGCCCGGCGCGGTCGGATACGTTGATCTCCTCCATGTTGGGCATCGCCTTGATCCTGTCCTCGTCGGCCGCCTTGTAATGAGCGGTCTGGTACATCATATCGTTTTGCAGGTTCCACACGATGCCACCCACCGCAATGCCCAGCGACAGTACCACGATCAGCAGCCAGCGCAGAAAATTCTTGAAGCTGCGGCCCGGGCGATTGGCGGGAAACACCATCAGCACAAACACAGCCAGCGCCACCAGACCAAACACAATGTAATAGGCCGTGGACATGGCGCTGCGCTGGAACATGCGCTGCAGGGCAAAGTCGGCCAGATACAGCAAGCCGACCGCCACCACGCCCGCAAAAATCAGCGAGCCCATGGTTCTCAATACCGATACACCCCTACGATTGCCTGCCATACATCCATCACCCTCCACATGTTACACTCTACGCATGATTATACCCATCCGCCCCGGTTTGAGCAACCGCGCCGGCTTGACGGGCCAGGGCATGCCCCCTATACTGACAGCGACCCAAATATGGCCCAAATAAAGCAAGTGGGCATGCAAACATTATACCGCATCGCGCGTTATATGGGTGAAACGGGAAATGGAGGGGCGAGTGAGCCACGGTGAAGATTACGCCTTGCTGGTGGAGGAATTGTACCGGCAGTATGCGGATGATGTGCTTCGCGTGAGCTACTTTTACCTGGGCGACCGCAGCAAGGCAGAGGACGTCACGCAGGATGTATTCATCCGCCTGATGGAAAACCGCCCCGTGCTCAAGCCCGGCAGCGAGAAATCCTGGCTGCTGAAGGTTGCGCTCAACATCTGCCGGGACATGTGGCGCAGCGCCTGGGCGCGTCGGGTGATCCTGGGCAGCAAAAAGCTGGAGATCCTGCCCGCACGCGATGACATCGACAACCGCCTGGAAAAGGAGGCCCTCATGCAGGCCATCCACGGCCTGGCCCCCGAGGTGCGCGAGGTGTTTATCCTGTTTTACTACCAGAACTACGGCATCGAGGACATCGCGGCCATGCTGGAGGTGCCGGCGGGCACCGTGGCCAGCCAGCTGTCGCGCGGACGAAAGAAACTCAAGGCAATGTTAGAGGAGGATGACCACAGGTGAACAAGCTGGACAAGCTGCCCGACATTGTGGAAGAAACGCTGGGCGGCCTGCAGGCCGACCGGGCGCTCTATCAGCGGGTAATCAGCGGGGAGCGCAGGCCCGCCAGGCAGGCTGGCATGCCCCTGCGGCGCGTGCTGGCGCTGGCCTGCTCGCTGGTATTTGTGCTGGGCATCGGGGCGGTGGGGCTCAACCTGTTCTTAAACCGGGAGCAGCAGATGCCCCGCATCCACACCCAGGCGGCCGGCAGCCTGCCCGAGGGCGGCGTGCTGAGCGCGTGGGATCTGCCCCGCGGCAGCATCACGCTGGATGCCTCGGGCAGCGTGCCCAAGTACAAGGGCGTGTGGGCCAATGGCTCGAGCGGCAACTTCCCGCTGGTGCGCGTAGACGGCGGCTATTACCGCCTGCTGAGCAACCCCTCCCATGTGGAGGGCGGCCTGCTGGCGGGCCAGCTGGGCACCGTGGAGGTGTATACCGAGGAGCCGGCACTGGACCAGGGCCAGCAGGTGCTGAGCAACATCGTGCCCCAGGGCACGGCGGTGTATGCCGTCAGCGGCATGCAGGGCGCGGCGGTGGCCGCCGAGGTGGAGGGGCGCACCCGGGTGTTCCAGCGCGTATCCTTCAGCGGCAGCGCGCTGCTGGGCGGCGAGGGCCTGGGCAGCACCTTGCAAGGGCAGGTTGTCGGCCTGCAATTGTCGGGCGTGGGCACCGTGACCGACCCCGGCCAGGTGAGCAGCCTGATGAGCACGCTGACCGGCCAGGCCGCCTGGCAGGGCCCGGCCAGCCGCGGCAGCGACCAGGCGCTGCTGATTCAGTACGCCAACGGCATCGTGCTGCAAATGGCGGTGCGCGGCAGCAACCTCATCGCCTGCGGCACCTGGAGCAACCAGGCGTTTTTGGAGGCGTTTCAGGCGGCAGTGGGGCAGTAAAGCAATTCGGAATTAGGAATTCGGAATTCGGAATAATCAGAGCCCGATATCACCATATAATTGATGGGAGCCCGGCATGCGTATCAGCACTGTGGGCTCCCCTTATTGCTTTTCATTCCTTATTCCGAATTCCTAATTTATTCTCTTCACATCCCCTTCTCCTCCAGCGTGCGGATGCGGCGGCGCAGTAAAATGGACTGGACGAGCAGGGCAAGCAGCAGGGCGCCGCCGGCGGACCAGGCGATGATCTCCCGCAGCTGCATGCTGTCCTGCTTTTTATTGGCGTCCGGCACCTCAAAAACGGCCACCTTTTTCTTTTCAACGCTGATGGACAGAGGCACCTCCTGGCTGTAGCCCTTGCCGTAGGCATCCTCATAGGTGATCTGCACCCGGCCCTCCACCGCGCCCAGGGCATCCGCCGCCGCGCGCAGGTTGGCCGTTGCCTGCTTGCTCTCCCCCGGGTCCACCTTGCCCACCAGCACGCTGCCGCCGCCCGACAGGCCGGGCAGGTCAAAGGTGAGCAGCACATTGTGCAGCGCGCCGCGCCCCATGTTCATCACATTCATGCTGAAGGTGGCGATGTCCCCCTGCATGACGCTTGAGGGCAGCACCGGCTCGCCGTAGCGAAGCCGGGCCTCCTGATGCACGGCCAGTGTGAAGCGCTCGGCCCCGGTGGCTGCTTTGGCATCGCCATAGCCCAGCTCCCAGGACAGGGCCACGGCATGGGGCAGCGCCGCCGCGGTGGACACCACCCGCAGGGGCAGCGCCAGGGCCCGCTCTTCCCCGGGCAGCAGCTCTCCCACATACAGGGTGTCTGACTCCCGAGGCAATATCTCCCCCTTGTCGTCTACCAAGCGCAGCTTGACACCCCGCAGCCTTTGGCTGGCGCTGGGGTTGCGCACCGTCAGGCGCAGCAGGCCCTCCTCCCCCACTAACAGGTCGGATTCCGCCGCCACATCGGTCAGGGCCAGCGCGGGCACCTCGGGGTTGGGCTGGCCATCGACCACCACCAGCACGCCGTCAAAAGTCTGGCGCAGCGGCTTGCCCGCCGCGTCCTGGCCCTCCACCACCACCTGAAAGGGGTAATCCCCTTTCATGCGGTCGCGGTACAGCGCCAGCCTGAAGTGCACCCTGTACAGGCTGAGCTTGTCGCCGTCCACCGCTTCCTCGCGGCGCGCCACCACCTGGCTGAGCGGCTGATCCAGGGAGGCCGGGAAGGCCGCCGCATCGGCCGGCACCAGCGTGGCGGTGATGTCCCCCACGCTCGCGTCGCTTAGCAGCGGCACCACGATGTGCGCCGTGCGGCCCTCCACCAGGGGCTGGTAGCCCTGATCGTAGGGGCGGGTCATCCTATCGTACAGGCGGCTGCCCTCGATGACAAAGGGCTCCTCCTGCGCCAACACGGGCAGCAGGCAGGCCGCCAGCAGGGCAGCGCAAACAAACAACCAATATATCTTCTTCATTTCTCTTATCCTTATAACTCGCGGATGTTATCTACAATGCTGGCGCGGGTCACCTGTTGAAGGCGGCTGCGCAGGCCCAGCGCGCTCACCAGCGCCAGCAGCGCCAGAAAGACGGCGTGTGCGACCGGCAGCCAAGCGAATGAAATCCCCTGCGGCGAATAATTATTGCTCCATACCGTCCACCACACGAAGGCCACGCTGAGCAGCAGCCCCAGAACCGCGCCCCACGCCAGCATGGCATATACCTGCCGCCGGTATGAGCTGAGGATGGCGCCCAGCGGCGCGCCCACGGCCCGCAGGGTGCCGATGGCCCGCCTATCCGACTTGATGCGGTTGGTCAGCGCGTTGTTGACCATGCTTAGGCACAGCACGAAGAACAGCAGCACCAGCGCCCCGAGCGTGGCAAACAGCACCACCATCCACTGCCGCTGCTCCCGCGCGTGCTGGTAGCTGTCGTACAGCTGCATGTCATCGCCGCGCAGGGCAATGTTGGTGAGCGTGTTGTGCAGGTAGGCGCGCGCTTCCTCCCCAGGCGTTCCATTCAGCGACAGCGCCACGCTGTGGTAGCCCATGTCATCCATGCCCAGGGCCTGCAGGCCGGCAAAGCTGGTGGCCATTTCACCGCGATTGCTCAC
>JAAZBU010000039.1 GCA_012513645.1 Clostridiales bacterium
CACTACAAGATCCCCAGCGCCGAGAAAATCCCCAAGGACAAGTATGGCAGCAGCTACTGGGCGCTGCCGGTGGGCAAGTGGGATGAGCAGGCAATTTGGGATGTGATGATGCAGCCCATCACCGTGCTGGTGGGCCGCGACCAGCGGGAGACCTACAAGCTGCGCCTGACGCCCGACAAGAGCAATGCGCGGGACAACATCGTGGGCGAGATCACCTACGTGTCCCAGGGTGTGCATGTGCTGGAGACGCTGGACAGTGGCTGGTCGCTGGTGGAGACCTTCAACAGCAGCTACGGCCCCAACAACCGCTCGCGGCGCGGCTATGGCGACACGGACGCGCTGATCAGGGGCTATGTGGAGACCAAGGTGCTGGAGACTATTACCCCGCGCACCGAGTACGGCCTGTTGATCGACAAGCTCAAGCAGGAGATGTATGTCTTTCAGGACGGCAAGCTGATGACCACCCTGATCGTATCCACCGGCAACCCAACCCGGCAGCAGCCCTGGAACGAGACGCCGTCGGGCGAGTACCTGATGGTGAGCCGCATGGGCGATTTCCCGGCAGGCAACCTGACCTGCGGCATGGGCATGCGCATCAACGGCGGCACGGCCATCCACGAGGTGCCCTACCTCACCAACCAGGTGACCGGCGCCCGCGACTACAGCATCACCGAGCGCGTGCTGGGCGAGAAGGCCAGCCACGGCTGCATCCGCGTGCAGCGCAAGAACAACGAGGACGGCATCAACATGACCTGGGTGTGGAACAACATCAAGGTCAACACCAAGGTGCTGGTGTGGGACGATACGGGCCGCTACCACGAATATCCGCCGGACGACCTGATGCTGTACTTCAACCCCGACCGCGGCCAGTATTACCACAGCAACCAGCGCTGCCCCAGCATCCGCGATGTGTTTTTGCCGCTTAAGGGCTCGTTCACCTACGCGCAGTTAGAGGACGCCGAGCACCAGAAGTACACCCCCTGCAAGACCTGCAACCCGCCCGAGCGCAGAAGCCGCATCGACGAACTGAACCGGGCCAACGGATATTGATTCTCTCAGGGCAGCCCATTTGGGGTTGCCTTGTTGTTTGTTGATCCCGGTTGCGCCCGGCCGCAAAAACCGCTATACTATATTATGACCTGTAGGTCAGTTCCGGCGAGGGAGGTTTCTCCGTGATGGAATACAAAATCAAGAACGATATGGGCACGATTTATATCTCCGAGGAGGTCATGCTCAAGGTCGTAGGCTATGCGGCGCTTGAGAGCTACGGCATCGTCGCCATGTCTTCCAAGAGGGCCAAGGACGGCATTGTCGAATGGCTGGGGCGTGAAAACCTCAGCAAGGGCGTGCAGATCCGCCTGGTGGAGGATATGATCGACGTGGACCTGTTCATCGTCGTTGAATACGGCATTTCGGTCACAGCGGTCTGCACCGCCATCAAAGAAGTGGTGAAGTACAAGCTGGAGAGCATGACCGGCGTCAAGGTACGCAACGTAAATATTACGGTTGAAGGCATCCGCGTCTGACGGCGCCTGAATCGGAGGGACGCAGATTGGCAGAGTATAAGGCGATAGACGCCGTTTTGCTTCGTGAGATGGTGGTTGCCGGCGCAGCCCTGTTGGAGAAAAACCGCGAGGCGGTCAACCAGCTTAACGTATTCCCCGTGCCTGATGGCGATACGGGCACCAACATGTCCATGACCATGATGTCCGCGGTACGCGAGCTCAACGGCAAGGAGTCCACCTCCGTGGGCGAGGCCGTGGCCGCGCTGGCCAAGGGTGCGCTGCGCGGCGCGCGGGGCAACTCGGGCGTTATCCTGTCCCAGCTGTACCGCGGCTTTGCCAAGGCGCTGGAGGATCTGGAAAGCCCCATCACCCCCGTGCAGTTTGCCGCGGCCCTCAAGGCCGGCTCTGATACGGCCTACAAGGCCGTGATGAAGCCCAAGGAGGGCACCATCCTCACCGTTGCTCGCGTGGTGGCCGACGATGCCATACGCCAGGCCGCCATGGCGCCGGAGGATTTTGAGGCCCTGTTCCGGGTGATCCTCACCTCGGGCGAGGGCATCCTCAAAAAAACACAGGACATGCTGCCCGCCCTCAAGCAGGCGGGCGTGGTGGATGCCGGCGGACGCGGCCTGCTGCTCATCTACGCCGGCTACCAGGCTGCCTACCGGGGCGAGCAGGTGGATGAGCTGGTCATCGACACCTCCAGCGACAGCAAGGAAGAGGATGGCTTTGTCGATGACCACGACAGCATCGGCGAGATCAAGTACGCCTACTGCACCGAGTTTTTTGTGCAAAACCCCTTTGCCAACCTGACGGATACCGACATTGCCTCCTTCCGACGCAAGCTGAGCCGCCTGGGCGATTGCGTGCTGGTGGTGGGGGACGACCATATGCTTAAGGTGCATCTGCACACCAACGAGCCGGGCAAGGCCCTGCAGCACGGCCTGACGCTGGGCGAGCTGGACGGCATGAAGATCGAGAACATGCTGCAGCAGCGCCGCGACAACGAGGCCAAGAAGGAAGAGCTCGACCGCAATTCGCCGCCCAAGCCCTACGGCATGGTGTCGGTATCGTTGGGCGAGGGCTTCTCCAACATCTTCAAGGATTTGGGCGTGGACGTGGTGGTCGATGGCGGCCAGACCATGAACCCCAGCATTGAGGACCTCAGCCGCGCGGTGGAATCCATCCGCGCGCAGACCATCTTTGTGCTGCCCAACAACGGCAACATCGTGCTGGCTGCCCAGCAGGTGGCCCAGATGTCCGATAAGAACGTCGTCGTGCTGCCCACCAAGAACGTGGCCATGGGCATTGCGGCGGTGGTTGCCTTCCAGCCGGATTTTGAGGCCGGGGAAAACGAGAAGCGCATGAACGAGGCAGCCGAGCGCGTGCGCACCGGCACCATCACCTACGCCGTGCGCGACACCTTGATGGAGAACCTGGACATCAAGGAAGGCAGCATCATCGGCCTGCACAACGGCGAGGTGACCGTCAACAACGGCTCCATCGTGGATACCGCGCTGGAGCTGATGCAGCAGATTGTCACTGACGATGATGGGCTGATCACCGTCTACTACGGCAAGGACACCAAGCAGGAGGATGCCGAGGCCCTGGGCGCCATGATCGCCGAGCGCTACCCCATGTGCGACGTGGAGGTGCAAAACGGCGGCCAGCCCCTGTACTACTACCTGCTGTCGGTGGAATGACCCAAGGGATGTGCTCGATGCAGCTGCCGTTCATGCGGCAGCTGCTTTTATAACAGGAGGCAAAGTGGAACTGCGCGATTTGAAGGGCCTGGGGCCCAAGCGGTTGGCCATGCTGGAGGCTGCGGGCATCCGCAGCCTGGGCGATCTGCTGTGGCAGCTGCCCCGCGGCTACATCGACACCACTTTGGATACCCCGGTGGCTGCCCTGCAGGCCGGGCGCACCGCCTGTGTGGCCGTTACCTTTTGCGCGCAGCCCTCCATCCGCTACATGAAGGGGCTGAGCATGGTCACCGCCAGGGTGGAGGACGACAGCGGCACCCTGCAGATCACCTGGTTTAATCAGCCGTGGAACCGCAACAACTGGCACCAGGGCGACCAGGCGGTGTTCTACGGCCGGGCGGAGCGCTTCCGCGGCCAAATGGTGATGCAAAACCCCAAGCTGGTGAAGGAGCGGGGCATCATCCCCCAGTATAGCCCGGTGGACACCATCGCCGGTGCGCACCTGGCGGGGTTTATTGAGCAGGTGCTGCCCCATGCCCATACCGCCTGCCCGGAGAGCCTGTCCCCGCGCCTGCGGGCGATGTGGGGCCTGTGCGGCCTGCCGGAGGCCCTGCAGGCGGTGCACCGGCCGCAGGATGCTGCGGGCCTGGCGGCGGGCAAGCGCCGCATCGCCTTTGAAAACCTGCTGCTCTACCAGATGGCCGTGCGCTCCCTGCAGGGGGAGGCGCAGGCCGGCATCCCCATGGCGGCGGACAGCGCCGTGACCGACCGCTTCTGGCGGCAGACGGGCTTTGCGCCCACGGATGCGCAGCACAGGGTGCTGGGGCAGATCCTGTCGGACATGGCCTCGGGCCGCGCCATGCGCCGGCTGGTGCAGGGCGATGTGGGCAGCGGCAAGACGGCGGTGGCCTTTGGCGCGGTGTGCACGGCGGCGGCCGCCGGCTGGCAGAGCGCGCTGATGGCCCCCACCGAAATACTGGCCCGCCAGCACCTCGTCAGCGCGCAGGAGGTATTGGCGCCGCTGGGCATCCGCTGCGGGCTGCTGCTGGGCGGCATGAAGGCAGCCGAGCGCCGGGAGGCCCTTAAGTACATTGAGGCCGGGGCGTGGGACCTGGTGATTGGCACCCACGCGCTGCTGGGCGAAGGCGTGCACTATGCCCGCCTGGGCCTGGTGATCACCGACGAGCAGCACCGCTTCGGCGTGCGCCAGCGCCAGCGGTTGAGCAGCAAGGCAGCGGAGGACCAGCCGGCCCATGTGCTGGTGATGTCCGCGACACCCATCCCGCGCACGCTTGCGCTGATACTATACGGCGATCTGGATGTATCGGTGGTGGATGAGCTGCCGCCCGGGCGCACGCCGGTGGCCACCCGCATCGTGCCGGAGGAAAAGCGGCAGGACCTCTATCGCTTTATCCGCCAGAAGGTGCAGGCGGGCGAGCAGGCCTACTTGGTGTGCCCGCTGGTGGAGGAAAGCGAGCGCGTGGAGGCAAAGGACGCCCAGGCCACCTACCGCGAGCTGGCTGCCGGCCCGCTCAAGGGGCTGCGGCTGGGCCTCACCTGGGGCACCCAGCCTGCGGCGGAGAAGGAGGAGGTCATCGCCCGCTTCAGCGCGGGCGAGATCGACGTGCTGGTGGCCACCACCGTCATCGAGGTGGGGGTCAACGTGCCCCGCGCCACCGTGATGGTGATTGAGAATGCCGACCGCTTCGGCCTGTCGCAGCTGCATCAGCTGCGCGGGCGGGTGGGCCGCGGCACGCTGGAGAGCTGGTGCTTCCTGCTGGGCGAGCCCAACGAGCGCCTGCGCACCCTGTGCGCCACCAACGATGGCTTTGTCATCGCGCAAAAGGATCTGGAGCTGCGCGGGCCCGGCGATTTCCTGGGCACGCGCCAGCACGGCCGCCTGCTGCCCGATGCCTTCGGCGTGGGCGATATGCGCCTGATCGAAGAAACCCGCGCCGCCGTACACACCTTGACCCACGACCCTGCACTGGCTGCGGAGGAGCAAGTTGTGCGCCGCCGCGCCATGCAGAAGTACGAGCGGGTGCTGGAGGAGATTGGGTTTCATTGAACGTGTTGAAGTATCGGTTATCTGTTCATAGTATCGGCGTCGATATCAAATCCACAGCGTCCTGACTCATCAATAATTGGGAAATGTTGATCCGTTCGGCGGACTGTGCTGACGGGGATCAACTATTTCGTAGAGTCTCATACGCCTTCCTGATAATTCCAGCCATTAATAGGCGCCGTTTCTCCAAAAAGTCAAAGTACTCCAAAGCGTGGAAGTCAACAGGCAAAGCGTTCTGCGCGCAGGACTTCTCATACTCATCCTGCCCGAGCTTATTGATGTACTCATCTGCATAGTCGTGAGGCGGTCTGTCGGTGATATGGATGTTTGTGTTGTAATCCAGGAAGGTGAAGTTTGCTGTTTGATTGCGATCCCTGTCTTTTTCAATCCCTAGATTGGCAAGATGCTTCTTAGGGAAGATGTGATGCTTATCCAAGGCGCTCTTGGACCCGCTTGAACCTGGGATGAACATGCTGGACAAGGGGGTTGTGCTGAAGAGCAGATTATTTCCCAGAACAAGTTGGGAGGCGATGAAGCCGTACCAACTGGGTGAAATCGCTGCTGAAGTAGAGAGATACATGGGCAGGGTGATGTTGAAAAAGTCGTCAGTCAACCGAGCATCTATTACTCTGTAAAGATACTCAAGCAATCCCTCATCCGTCCTGATGACTGCCATATCGGCAAACTGTGCTTCAACGTCCGATTCGGTGCTGCCTGTATAGAAAGAAGTCAAGGCCGCCATGAAGAACCAACGTTTAATCAATTGCCTAAGCACCATAGGATCCATTTGATAATCGTATTTGGCAATTAAGTAGAGAACATAACTGAACACCATGGCATTAGAGGAGGCGATTAGCTTTTCGGAATGATAGCCGGCTTCCTTGATGATGTTAAGGAAGCCGTGCCAGTTATTAAGATTCAGAACCTTGTCCAGCGCTTCTTTAAAGGTGGTGAGGTTCTTCTCCCGAATGCTGTCGCTGGTTTCTCCGGTTTTTAAATCCTTACCGCGCAGAATCATATAAGCATAACGTAAGCGTGCCCGTCGGAAACCAACCCCAACAGCCATGCGAACGATATGGGAGGGGTCCACGGTCATCAAGTGATTAAAAGAAGTGTTATTTGCAGGGATGCGGGAGTCAGCACAGAACTGGTCAATCTGGTCGCGCTTTTCCTTCTCGTATACAGATACCAGGGTTAGGATGAAGTCGTTCTCCGTGAGTTTCTGCCCGGCAGAGTTGACCCGGACAAAAATATCTGCCACATCTTCTTCGGAGGTGGAGTGGTTGATCTCTAGGGTAGGTATCTGGTACATTTCCAAACTCAGCAGTGCGTTGATGCTCTCCTCAATCTTGTTCTCATCCTCTTCCCGCAACGCAGGTTCACCACGCCGTTGGCGACTTTCGTTTAAGGTATAAATAAAAGATTTACGGAACTTTACAATGCTATTTTGCTCCTTCGCCAGGAACACCTCGCTGATGTCGGGGATGTACTCCGCGTCGCGCTGGGTGGCGCTCGTCCAAACATCAAAGGCTCTGGTCTCAGGCTTGTAGCTGATGCGGATTCTGCGCTCCTTGAAATTACGGTCCTTTACGATCACTCCATACATTGAAGCCATCAGAGCAGTCAAGCGTTGTTGTCCGTCTATCACCAAGTCCTTTGGGGCCTTGTAGGCCTTTTCGCCAAGGCCGATGCTTTCCTTCTTATCGTCATATTCCAGAGGCGATTCCCACAGCATGATATAGCCGATGGGAAAACCTTTCAGCATCGAGTCAAATAGGTCGCGCACCTTGTTGTCCCGCCAGACGAAAGGACGCTGAAGATCCGGCAGACCAATCCGCCCATTGCGGACATCTTTCAGGAGGTCGGACAAGTTTCTTGGCACATTGGTGTAAGTAGCTTTAGACATTCAGTTCGCTCCTTGTTGTTTATTCAAGGGACTCAAGAGAAGGAGGACACACAAGCAGCTGGGCTCTGTGTTGTTGTTCAAGACGCGGTTGCAAACCAAGTAGGCTATTGTTAAATCTCAATACTGTAAGGGGGGAGATTTTCGGTAGAATTTCATCTTTATGATCATACTTCGAACAGAAGTGTTCACATGTGCAGGCAAGTTACCTCCTGTTGATGCGTTTAATTATACTACATTAGCAGAGATTTCTCCAATGGTAAATATACAAAAAAGATTTGAACAATAGTATAGCATTAAGTTTATAGATGCGTTCTTCTTTAGGGATGTGGTGGTGCTCACTACTTTGGAGCTACACAGAATTTGTTGGCCTTGCAATTTCTGACATAAGCGAACGAAGAGAACATTCCACCGTTAAGTGACAAATGGCATGAATCCTATTGACAACCCCGCCGCCCGGATGCTATGATGCCGCTGAAACCCGATAAAATCAATCGGGATTGCGGGAAGGGAGGGGATGCGGCTTGAAACTGTCCACGCGCGGCCAGTATGCGTTGCATGCCATGATCTTTCTGGCCCGCAAGGCGGGGGAAGGCCCGCAGTCCCTCAAAACCATCGCGGAGGATGGCCTGCCCGAGCAGTACCTGGAGCAGCTGCTGGGCGCGCTGCGGCGCGCCGGCCTGGTGACCACCGTGCGCGGGGCGGCGGGCGGCTACCACATTGCCCGCCCGGCCAGCGAGATCACGGTGGGCCATATTCTGGAGTCCACCGAGGGGCCGGTCAACCTGTCGGAGTGTGTGGGCGATTCTGCCAGCTGCGCCAAGGGCGCGGCCTGCGCCACGCGCGACCTGTGGGCCTACCTGACGGATAACATCAACCAGCTCATGCAGGGCATCAGCCTGCAGGATGTATTGCAAAACAAACCCTATGGGGCAAAGGAGTATACCAACTCATGAACCGCATCTACCTTGACAACGCGGCCACCACCCCGGTATCCCAGCCGGTGCTGGACAAGATGATCCCCTACTTTCGCGAGCACTACGGCAATGCCTCCAGCGTGTACGCCACCGGGCGGGATGCGCGCCGGGCCATTGATGCCGCCCGCCGCCAGGCGGCCGAGGCCATCAACGCCCAGCCGGCCGAGATCTACTTCACCGGCGGCGGCTCCGAGAGCGACAACTGGGCCATCAAGGGCGCAGCCTTCGCGCGGCGCGACAAGGGCAACCACATCATCACTACCCAGGTGGAGCACCACGCGGTGCTGCATACCTGCGAGTGGCTGGAAAAGCAGGGCTTTTCCGTTACCTACCTGCCTGTGGATGAATACGGCCGGGTAACGGCTGAGCAGGTGGAGGCTGCCATCACCGATCAGACCATTTTGATCACCATCATGGCCGCCAACAACGAGATCGGCACTTTGATGCCCATCGGGCAGATTGCCCAGGTGGCCAAGAAGCACAAGGTGCTGTTCCACACCGATGCGGTGCAGGCGCTGGGCGCGGTGCCGGTGGATGTGGAGGCGTGGGGCATCGACCTGCTGTCGCTTTCGGCGCACAAGTTCCACGGCCCCAAGGGCGTGGGCCTGCTGTACATCCGCAAGGGCACGCGCATTGACAACCTGGTGCACGGCGGCGCGCAGGAGCGCGGCAGGCGCGCCGGCACCGAAAACCTGCCCGCCATCGTGGGCATGGGCGAGGCCATTGCCCTGGCGGCCCAGAGCCAGCCGGACAACGCCAAGCGCCTGAGCGCCATGCGCGACCGGCTGATTGCCGGCCTGCTGGAGGAAATTCCCCACATCCGCCTCAACGGCCACCCCACCGAGCGCCTGCCCGGCAATGTCAACGTATCCATCCGCTACATCGAGGGCGAGGCCATGCTGCTTAGGCTGGACATGGCCGGCATCGCCGCCAGCTCCGGCTCGGCGTGCACCTCGGGCTCGCTGGACCCCTCCCATGTGCTGCTGGCCATTGGCCTGCCCCACGAGATCGCCCACGGCAGCCTGCGCTTCTCGCTATCGGATGAGAGCGTGGACGCCGATGTGGACGAGGTGCTCAAGGTACTGCCCGGCATCGTCAAGACGCTGCGCGATATGTCCCCCATTTATCCAGGAAAAGAGGGTTAATACGATGTATTCAGAAAAAGTGCTGGACCATTTTGCCAATCCCCGCAATGTGGGCGAGATTGAAAAGGCCGACGGCGTAGGCACCGTGGGCAACGCCAAGTGCGGCGACATCATGCAGATGTACCTCAAGGTGGAGGACGGCATTATCAAGGATGTCAAGTTCAAGACCTTCGGCTGTGGCGCCGCCATCGCCACCAGCTCCATGGCCACCGAAATGGTCAAGGGAAAGACCATCGAAGAGGCCCTGAAGCTGACCAACAAGGCGGTGGCCGATGCCCTGGACGGCCTGCCCGGCCCCAAGGTGCATTGCTCGCTGCTGGCCGAAGAGGCCATCCACGCTGCCATTGAGGACTATCAGAAGAATCACCCCCAGACCCCCTAATACCCCATGCCGGGCGCGGATATACATGCTTTGATGAACTGTCTACCCCGTTCATGATCGCGTGTGCCTTTCCGTTTGGCATAGAAAGAGCCCTATGAGCGAACTACACGGAAACCTCAGCGGCATCCGCGACAGCCAAATTAAACTGATTGAAGAGCTATACCAATATCCGGTGGGCAGCGATGAATTCCTGCCGCCGGATTTGGCCTGTATTTTGGCCCAGCACAGCGCCAACATCAACCGGGAGATCTCCATCTACATCTCCCGCGGCGGCGATGTGCTGGACATTACTGTGGGCTACCTGGACAATGTATCTTTGGCCGAGCTCAGCCTGCGCCGCAGCCGCGAGCGGCTGAGCATGGTGCGCTGCATCCACACCCACCCGGGCGGCAGCGCCCGGCTGTCGGATGTGGACCTGACGGCCCTCAAAACCCTGCGGCTGGACGCCATGTGCGCCCTGGGCGTGGATGGGGAGGGCCGGATAACGGGCGTCAGCGCGGCATTCTTGGGCGAGCGGGTGGACGGCGTGCCCCAGCCGTGGGTGACGCCTGTATTTTCGTTGGATCAGCTGCCCCAGGAGGAGTGGCTGCACCAGATTATGGTCAGCGATCAGGCGGTGCTGCGCGGCGAGGAGCGCGGCATGGATCGGCCCGAGCGCGCGCTGATCGTATCCACCGACAGCCAGAAATCCCTGGAGGAGCTGGAGGCCCTGTGCGAGAGCGCGGGGGCCGAAGTTGTGGGCCGCCACCTGCAGCTCAAGGCGCACCCTGATCCGGCCACCTATGTAGGCAGCGGCAAGGCCGGCGAGCTGGCGCTGGAGGCCCAGGCGCTGGAGGCGGACATTCTGGTCACCGATGACGAGCTGACCGCCATGCAGACCGGCAAGTTAGAAGAGCTGGTGGGCATCCCGGTGGTGGACCGCACCACGCTGATTCTGGATATCTTCGCCCAGAATGCCGTCACCAGCGAGGGCAAGCTGCAGGTGGAGCTGGCGCAGCTCAACTACCGCGCCAGCCGCCTAAAGGGCCAGGGCCTGGTGCTGTCACGCCTGCTGGGCGGCATCGGCGTGCGCGGCCCGGGCGAAAGCAAGCTGGAGATGGACCGCCGCTACATCCGCGAGCGCATCAACCAATTAAAGGGCGAGCTGAAGAAGATGGAGCGCCAGCGCGCCATCCGACGCAAGGGGCGCGAGCGCAACGCCGTGCCCGTGGTGGCGCTGGTTGGGTACACCAACACCGGCAAATCCACCTTACTCAACCGCCTGTCGGGGGCCGATGTGCTGGTCAAAAACCAGCTGTTTGCCACGCTGGATGCCGTCAACCGCAAGGTAGACCTGCCCGATGGCGACAGCTTTGTGCTGGTGGATACAGTGGGCTTTATCAACAAGCTGCCCACCGACCTGATTGAGGCCTTTCACTCCACGCTGGAGGAGGCTGCCCTGGCCGATATGCTGGTCATCGTGTCCGACGCCGCATCGCCCGAACACATGGCGCAGCGCGCCGTGGTGGACGAGGTGCTGGCCAAGCTGGGCGCCCAGCATCAGCCGCGCATCGAGGTGCTCAACAAGTGCGACATCGCGCCGCCGGCCAGCGTGTACTCACTGCCGGGGGCCATCTGCGTGTCGGCCACTACGGGGGAGGGGCTGGACGAGCTGCTGGCCGAGATCGCCCGCCTGTTGCGCGTGCGCGAGCGCCCCTACCAGCTGTTTGTGCCTTTTAAAGATTACAGCCTGCTCAATGACCTGCGCCAGCAGGGCCGCGTGCTGGAGGAGGAGCATCAGGACCAGGGCACGCTGGTTACCGTGATGTTGGAGGCCGCTGCCCTGGGGCGGCTGAGCGCCCGCTATGGCGACCTGGCAAGCCAGCAGCCGGACGCTGCGGACGCATGATTGCCAAGGCTGTCTCGCTGCTGGCGGTATTCCTCAGCCTGTCCCAGGCTGGGCTGAATGCCTATGTGGAGCAGACCAGCCTGGGCGGTATGCTATACTTGGTGAACCGGCGCTATGTGCTAAGCCGGCAGTATGAGCCGCCCGACCTGGTGGCCCCGCGCGTATCGGGCGGGGACAAGGCGGGTACCCTGCTGCGGCAGGAGGCAGCGCTGGCGCTGGAGGAGCTGTTTACCGAGGCGTCGGCCCAGGGCTATGAGTTGGTGGCCAGCAGCGGCTACCGCAGCTACAAAAAGCAGGCCACCATCTGGGATAACAAGGTGAAGCAGGCTGGCCGGCGCAAGGCCGCGCTGTATGTGGCCCCGCCCGGGGCCAGCGAGCACCAGCTGGGCCTGGCGATGGACTTGGCCCGCAAGAGCAACGGCCACCTCAACGCGGCCTTTGGCAAAAGCGAGGAGGGGCGCTGGGTGGCGGACAACGCGCACCGCTTTGGCTACATCGTGCGCTACCGCGAAAAGTGGACCGAGATCACCGGCTATGCCGACGAGCCCTGGCACATCCGCTATGTGGGCAAGGAGCACGCCCAGGCCATCCATGAGCTGGATATCCCGCTGGAAACCTATGTGCAGCAGCTGAGCGCGGCCGCGTTTGGCGAGTACCTATCGGAGGACGGCAGATGAGAAGGACAAGGACCTGGGCCGCTATGCTGGCATTGCTGTGCTGCCTGTCGGCGCTGCCCGGCCTGGCCGAGCCGGTGTGGGATTTTCCGCTGGCGGCCAATGTGGTGGAGGGCAAGGGCGGCTATCTGGTGCTGACCAACCGCGACACTTTGCTGGACAGCGACTACAAGCCCCAGAACCTGACGGCGCTCAGCCTGCGCAGCGTGGGCGGGCAGTTTGAGCTGCGCCGGGAGGCAGCCGAGGCGCTGACCCGGATGTTTGCCGCCGCCGAGGCCGACGGCCATAAGCTGTACGTGAAAAGCGCCTACCGCAGCTGGCAGACGCAGAACTCCATGTACCACAATCGGGTGGAGCGCTATAACAAGGACGACGGCGTGGTGGCCTTCCCCGGTTCCTCCGACCATCAGACCGGGCTGGGCGTGGACATCCTCAACTACGCGTGGACCAAGCGCGAGGGCATGACCCCCGCCTTCGGCGAGACGGCTGAGGCCCGCTGGATGGAGGAAAACTGCGCCCGCTTCGGCTTTATTCTGCGCTACATGCCCGAAAAGCAGGAGATCACCGGCATCATCTACGAGCCGTGGCACTTCCGCTATGTGGGGGACGAGGTGGCCCAGTACATCATGCAAAACCGCCTGTCGCTGGAGGAGTTTGACCAGTCGGTCAAGGCGGCCATCGCGGCTTACGAGGCCGCAGGCGGCAACTACGTGGAGCTTTGCCGCCAGCTCAACGCTCCGCCCGCCCCCAAGCTGCTGGGCGAAAGCGATGAGGAAGGCGACGGCGAGGTATCCCTGTTCTACCCCAGCAACCCCTGAGGAGGAAAGATGCGTTCAACGTTGACCCGGCGGCTGGCCCTGGCATTGGTATGCCTGAGCCTGTTTTCCTTTGCGGAGGAGCCGCCGGAGGATCTGATGCCCGTGGAGACCGCGCCCCCGCTGGCCGAGCCTACCCAGCCGCCCGGCCAATCGATGCTGGATACCGACGGCATCCTGTGCCTGGTGAACCGCGACAGCAAAATCACCAAGAACTATGTGCCCGCAGACCTGCGCATGCCCGAGGTGGCCACCCGCAAAAAGGGCATGGAGGAGCGCATTTTGATGCGCGAGGAGGCAGCCCAGGCGCTGGAAAAGATGTTCCAGGCTGCCAAGCGCGAGGCCAAGTACACCCTGTATGCCGCCAGCGGCTACCGCAGCTACGGCATTCAGCAGATCCTCTTCAACGGCAAGGTGGAGGCGGTGGGCAGCCGCGATGCCGCGCAGAAAACCGTGGCCCCGCCCGGCACCAGCGAGCATCAGCTGGGCCTGGCGATGGATGTGCAGGCCCCCTCGCTGCTCAACCTCAACCGCGCCTTTGGCGACACCGAGGAGGGCAAGTGGGTGGCGGAAAACGCGCACCGCTTTGGCTTTATCATTCGCTACAAGCAGGAGTGGACGGACATCACCGGTTACCTGTACGAGCCGTGGCACATCCGCTATGTGGGCGTGGCCCATGCCCAGGCCATCCACGCGCTGGACGTGCCGATGGAGACCTATATTGCCGCGGTATCCCAGCTGCCCGAATATGTATTGCGCGGCGGCACCGATCTGCTGCTGGCCGGGCTGGCGCGCCAGCTGATGGCCGATGCCCCGGTCCTGCCCGCGGATGACCTGATGACCGCGCAGACCGAACCCGAGCAACAGGCGGCCCTGCGCGCGGCCACGGAGCCTTATTTGCCTGCGGGCGCCAGCTATGAGCAGGTGCTGTGGGCTATTTACCCCACGCCCAAGCCCACCGCCGGCCCCCGCATCGACGCGGATGAGGAGACCTCGCTGTTCTCCTCCAGGCAGGAGCAGGATGTCCTCTCTCCTTGACAAGCTGCGCGCCGCGCAGCCCATCAGGAAGGCGGCAGATGCGCCCGCCCGCCGGGCGGACAGCTGCCTGATCAAGACGGGGGACTACCCCTGCCACGATTTTCCGGCCATGCCGCTCGCGCCCGATACCCTGCGGCTGATGGCCGCCATGGCGGCGGAGCAACACCTGGCGCCCGAGGACCTGCTGTTTCTGGACACCGAAACCACCGGCCTCAAGGGCGGTGCGGGCACGGTGGCCTTTTTGATTGGCCTGGGCCGTTTTGAAGGGGAGCGCTTTGTCGTCACCCAGTACCTGATGCGGGACTATGATGAGGAGCCCTTTGTGCTGGCCCCGGTGCTGGAGGCGCTGGCAGCCTGCAAGGCGGTGGTCACCTTCAACGGCGCCTCCTTTGACATGCCGCTGTTGCAGACGCGGCTGATCATGAACCGGATGCACCAAGGCTACGAGCCGCCGCCCAATATGGACCTGTTGCACGCGGCCCGACGGGTATTCAAGCTGCGGGTCAGGCAGTGCACGCTGTCGCGGCTGGAGGAAGAGGTGTTTGGCCAGCCGCGCGCGGACGACCTGCCCGGCAGCCAGGTGCCCGAGCGCTACTTTGAATACATCCGCACGCGGGAGCTGGCGCTGCTGGATGATATCCTCGACCACAATGCCCAGGATATTCTGTCCATGGCCCGGCTGCTGTATGCCCTGGCCCGCCTGCACGAGCAGCCGCTCACCGCGCAGGATCAGCGGGACCTGTTCAGCCTGGGGCGCGTGTTTGAGCGCCGCGGCGAGCGGGAGCGCGCCGGGCAGTGCTTCCGCGCGTGCAGCGACCACAGCGTGCGCGATATGGCCCAGCTGCGGCTGGCCGGCCTGCTGCGCCGGGACGGCCGCCACGATGAGGCCGCGGGCCTGTATGAGGAGGTGCGCCTGGCCGGCCGGGGCGGGGCCAAGGTGTACATCGAGCTGGCAAAAATATACGAGCACCGCTTCCGCACGCCCGCCCGCGCGCTTGCCATCGTTCGCCAGGGCATGATATATTGTTTGGAGCACCTTGAAACAGGCGGCGCCGACAGCCCGGAATACAGGGACCTGGCGCACCGCGCCAACAGGCTGATCGCCAAAACAGGAGGGAAAACGGATGGGATTACTGGACGGCATGAAGATACGTTCCGCGCTGAGCAAGCACCAGAAGGGGGACGTTGAGGGGGCCAGGCGTGACTATGAGGCGTTGATCGCCCAGGGCATTTTCAGGCCCCTGTTTTTGCTGCCGTATTCGGTGATTCTGCTGCGGGAGGGCGGGGAGGAGAACCTGCAAAAGGTCAAAAACCTGCTGGCCAAGATACAGCGCTCCAAGGAGCTGACGCCCGA